>CAZFGM010000079.1:0-16273 GCA_964518515.1 uncultured Alcaligenaceae bacterium
CGGAGTGTAGTAGACCCAGTCGCCGCGCATAAAAGCGGGATGATGGAAATTAACTATGATGTCCTTTTGCATTAGATCGAATTTCTCAAGGCGAATTACCACCGTATACCCAGGGTTCAATTCCAGATTGTCCGGGTCAGTTAATTCCTGGAAAACCCGCGTAAAACCAGGCATTGTGGGCTGAAACCAATCGGGCCAGCCAATGTTCGAGCCGTCTTCCAAACGGAACTTCCCTTTCCCAGGTCGATTCATGAAATCCCGTTCCATTTGGAAATTCGGACTGGTCAAAAGGTCCTGCACCAGGGCATGAAGAATCTGCTCCACCTTCTCGGACCGGGCCGGCGCGGGCGGCTTTTTCTTGGGGACTTCCTTTTCCTGATCCTTGGGAATTCGGCGGGGAATAAGATAACCCAGGCGAATCTGCTCTTGTTCCTCCTCGATGTAAATCATCGGCTCGGCCAGCAGGACCCATAAGCGGTCCTGTTTCTTGGCAGCCGCCGAGCGGTAGGCCACCGGCATGACAAGCGCTTGCCCGTCCTCGATCACGCGGGTTGCCGAAAACAAACTTTTCCGCACGTTCGGCGACTCGATTTCCACTTCTTTGCCGCTTCTCACGTCCAGGCCCTTGATTTTCTTGATCTCCACCAGTTCGCTGACCGCCTGGGTAATTTTTAGTTCCACGCGCCGGCGATCGTCGCTCACCGCCCCCTTGACCGAAAAGGAAACCCCGCTGTGGATCGTTCCGTGACCAGGGTCCTGTTCGTCAATTTCAGGTCGAGCCAGATAACGAGTGACACTGTGCAGCGAGAGAAAGACAGCCAGCTGGCCGGGCGGGATCTGAAGTTTTTCTCCCTGGAGAATGACCTTTTGCTTATCCAGCATTTTCACCAGTTTGGCATCGGCGCGGGCCAACAAGTGCCAGGGTTTTCCTTTGGAGTTCGCAAACAACGGAGCCAGGTGTTTGTCGAAAAAAGCCCGATCGACCTCGAGCAGACGGGCGTTCATGACCACGGCCAGATCGGCCAAGCTGCGCAAGGCGTCCAGAAGGACCGAAACGTCCGAATGGTTAAGATGGTTGGTGTGAATCGCCAACCGGGTTCCATTTCTGATTTCGATGACCGGCACCGGATCAGTCGTAATGATGTCAAGTAACAAGCGGGCCAAATAGTCCGACTCTTTACCGGCTTTTATTTTGGACCAATCCACCGGCTGACCCACGTCCCGAAAACTCTGGCCCATCATTTTCAGCTTGGGCAGCACTTCCCGAATATGATCCCGAATATCGTGAACGGCGGTGTAGGCCGAATGTTTCCGCGTCGTGATGGCGAAATGCGTTGGAAAGATGCGATAATCGACGACTTCATCGCTTTCCCGATAAATTTGGCCCATGATCATTCGCAGGGCCGTCCAAAGGGTCATTCTTTTGGGAAACGGTGGAAGGACAACCGGTGTTTTAGCCAGTGCGGCCAGGTTTTTCCCGAATGCTTCCCCATGAATGCGCAGCGAGACTTTCTTGTCCTTTGGTAATTGCTTTTCCAATTCTGCCAGGATTTTCGCCAGGGGCATCGGTTTCTGGAAAGACCGGCCATCGATCATTTGGTTTAGCCGCTTCTCGATTTCGGCTATTTTCGCTGCCGCCTCCTTCCCCGTAGCCGCAGGCTTTAGCCTGCGACCGACGCAGGCTAAAGCCTGCGGCTACGGGAGATTTCCAATTGCCGCTCGCCTAAAAGCGGGATCAATAATTGAATTCTACCAAAAAACCCTGCCCAATAATTGGTTTTATTAGATCCACTGTCGCAGGTCGCCCTCCGGGTTTGGAGTCTCAGTTGACCCGAGGCCTTCGCCTGGGATAATGGGATGCTTACCAACGGCTGGCCAACAAATTACGATGAACCCACCGAATCCCTCACCTTTAGGTACTGGTCCCGGGGCCGCGCCCTTGGCGGCCCCAGATCCTGTCTCGCGGCTGGCCGCCCTGATCGGCAATCGCTGGGTCCAGCTTACCGCCGGCATTGTGGGGATGATCTCCGTCGCGAATTTTCAATACTCCTGGACCCTGTTTGTTGATCCACTCCAGGCACGGCACGGCTGGAGCCGGGAGGCGATCCAGGCTGCCCTGTACCTGTTTTTTATCTCGGCACAGACCTGGCTGGTTCCGCTGGAAGGCTACCTGGCGGAGCGGTTCGGGCCGCGGCGGCTGCTGGTCGGCGGCGGCCTGCTGGCGGCGCTGGCCTGGGTCATCAATGCCCACACCTCCTCTCTGGCCGTCTTGTACGCCGCCCAGGTCCTGAGCGGCTGCGGTTCCGGCATCGTTTACAGCATCAGCATGGGCAGCGCGTTGAAATGGTTTCCCGACCGCCGCGGGTTGGCGGCGGGCCTCACCGCGGCGGCTTTCGGCGCGGGCTCCGCGGCCACCGTCCTGCCGATCCAGTGGACGATCGGGCCTGATGGAACCGGCTATCAAAATGCCTTTTTATGGTTCGGGCTGGGCCAAGGGTTGGTAATCGTGCTGGCCGCCCTGGTGGTGCGCTTTCCGCACTCGGGCGAAGTACCGGCGCCGGTTCAGCCCCAGGTGCTCCAGTCAAGCAGGGATCACACGCCCTCGGAAACGCTGAAAAGCCCGGCCTTCTGGCTCGTTTATGCCATGATGACCATGGGGGCCATTCCGGGTCTGTTGATGCTCGGCCAGCTCGCCCCCATGGCGAAGGACTTCGGGCTCGTCAAGAAGGTCATCGAAAATGGCGTGGAAAAAACTATCCAGATAGACGTCACGCTCTTCGGCATCACCCTGGGCGCCTTGTCCTTCGCCCTGATGATCGACCGCATCATGGGCGGACTGACACGGCCGGTGTTCGGCTGGGTCTCCGACCGCATTGGCCGAGAGACGGCCATCTTCCTCGCCTTCGCCCTGGAAGGCGCTGCTCTGCTCTTTCTCATCCAGAATGCCAGCAACCCCGTTATGTTTGTCCTCATGTCCGGCCTGGCCTTTTTCGGCTGGGGGGCGATCTTCAGCCTGTTCCCCGCGGTGTGCGGCGACATGTTCGGCCGCAAGTTCGCCACCACCAATTACGCCCTCTTGTACACCGCCAAAGGGGCCGCGTCTCTGATCATCCTCGGGTGCAATCGTCTCCAGGCCGTGACCGAAAGCTGGGGGCCCGTCTTTATCCTGATGATCGCCTTCGACTGGATCGCCGCTTTGCTGGCCCTGTTCGTCCTGGCTCCGCTGCGGAGCCGACGCGCCCGGGAGCCTGCTTAACAGCCAACCCGGATGCGGCATTATTCCGAATTTTGATTTGTTTCGAATTCCTTATTTTCGTATGTTGATTTTTAGTAACCGTTCACTTGCTCCGATCGAAGCTTACCCTAGCCATTGCATCTGCAAGGCACACCCCATGAGGGCAAATGTCGTCTTTCGCTCCGCGAAAGGACGTCTTTCGCGGAGCGAAAGACGACACAAGATCGGTGAACGGTTACGATTTTTACTCCGATGTTTCGCCACCTCGACCAACTCGCCGACCGCTTGCGGGCCCATGTGGCATACCTGGCCGCCGCGCCCCGGCTGTTCGGGTCGGCAGAACATCGCCGGGCCAAGAGTTATATCCGGGACCAGCTCCGGCAAGCGGGTTTTGCCGTAGTCGCGCAATCCTACGTGGAGGAAAACCTCGCTTTCGAAAACCTCGCCACCCCGGCGTATCCTGCCACGGCGGGTTTGCCGCTGCTCATCGTCGGCGCCCATTTTGATACGGTGCCGGGGTCGCCGGGGGCGGACGACAACGCCAGTGCCGTGGCCGCTCTGCTGGAATTGGCCCGCTGGTTGGGGTCGCGCCTGGCCACCCTGGCCCAACCGCGGGCACGGGTGCAACTGGTCGCTTACGACCTGGAAGAAATGGGACTCTTGGGCAGCGCCGCTCACAGCCGGGAGCTGCGCCGGGCCGGCACGGTGCTCCGCGCCATGATTTCCCTGGAAATGCTGGGCTACACCGATGCCCGGCCGGGCAGCCAGCGCCTGCCGCCGCCCCTGGTGGGACTGTATCCCGATGTGGGCAACTTCATCGGCGTCGTCGGCAACGAGGCTTCCGCCGGCCTGGTCCGGGCGGTGACCGCGACCCTGCGGCAGGTTCCCGAACTTCCCGTGGAATGCATCGCCGTCCCCGGCGACGGCCGCCTCCTGGGCGAAACCCGCCTGAGCGACCACAGCTCGTTCTGGGACCAGGGCTATCCCGCCCTGATGATCACCGACACGTCGTTCTTCCGCAATCCGCATTATCACCTACCCAGCGACCGATCGGAAACGTTGGATTATCCTTTCCTGGCCCGCGTCACCGCCGGGATATGCGCGGCGGTTTGGTGGCTGTTGCAGGCGGAAACGGTTTAAGGAGCCCGCAGCGCCAGCGCGGGAAGGGGCCTGGACCCTCGTTGACTTTGGGCTCAAGTGGAAACGACCCGCGGGAACAAGATGCGTTGCACGGCTTCGGCATCGTCGCGGCGTTCAATCCAGATTTGTTCGAGGTGGCCCAGGAGCCAGTCGGGGCCAAGGCCACCGGCGTCCCAGTCGGTGACGAAGCGGAGGATGGCCTGCGGGGCGGCGCCGATGTTCTCGGCGGCGCGCACGCAGGCCCGCTTGAGATCGGCCGACTGGCTCAGGTAGCGGAGCAGGCCCACCGTCTGGCCGTCCGGCAGGCCGTGGGCCACCGGGCAAAGATCCTTGTCGAAGGCCCAGTTGCCGCGCGCCACCTGGTCGCGGCGCAGATCTTCGATCAGCACGCGCAGGTTCAGGTTCTGGAAATGGGCGAACACCTGGCGCACCACCAGGCCGCCGAACTTCTCGGAGCTGAAAGTGATGGCCAGCAGTTTTTTCTCGGTGGCGGCCATGCGGAATCACCTGGGAAAAAATCGGGCCACGGCCACCTTTTTCCGTGGCAAGCCCGGCAGAAAAACAACGTCCTTTTTCCGGAAAATCTGGCGGCTGGCGTAAGTATAGCCGAAAGGCTTGGAACTATCGGGAATCGGCTTGGTAAAAACTTCGAGCTGGTCATCCACCAGGTTGACGATCCAGTAGTTTTTCAGGCCGCCGGCGGCATAGAGGCTGGCTTTTTCTCCGCGATCGTAAGCGAGGGTTGTCTCGCTGACTTCGACGGCCAACAAGGCTTTTTTGGGATGGGCGGTGTAATCCTCGGGTTTTCCCTCGACGACGGAAACGTCCGGTTCCGGTTCGGACGGCATGCCCAAATCGACCGGGGCCTGGACGCGAACCCAATACCCTTTGCCATAGGCTTTTTTCAGAACATCCCCGGTGCCATCTGCGCTTTTGTAATGCTGGATTTTCTGCGGGCTCATGACCATGATTTCGCCCCCGATCAACTCCACCCGCTGGCCGTTGAACAGGCCCATTTCTCCCATCTGGTAATACTCCGCGCGCGTCCAGCGCCGGGGTTGGGGATCGCTTTGCGTAGGACCGGGAGGAGATTTCTGATAGTGCAGATTCATGGCTCACCCCCGAAAAATCATTTCTTCACGATTCGCGGCAGGGCCTTGAAAACCAGGTCGATGGCGGCGTCGTTCAACTCGCCGGCGCGGTAGGCGAAGTTGGCTACCACGCGCTGCTTGACCGACAAGATGATGGTCACGTCGGCGTCGCGGCTAAGGAGGTAGGCCGGCGGACCGACCACGTCCTCGAACACACCCAGGGGCACGGCGCCCGTGGCGTGCTTCTTGCCCCAGTCCACGACCTTGGGATCGAAGGCCGGCTGATTGTCGGCCAGGAAAGTGACCCAGGCCCGCAGCTCCGAAGCTTTGTGCTCGACCAGGGCTTTGTCGATCTTGTTCACCAGCTTGCCCAGGGGCTGGCTCAGGTTGCGGGCGAAGACGATGACCACCGGGCGGTCGGCAGCTTCGCAGATGAAACAGTGCTGCTGGCCGCGCTGCGGTCCGACCGCCACCAGGGCCGAGTACGGACCGGGCCGCTGCTTGGGCTGCGGCCCGGAACGACACGGCTCGTCGGCAAGGACCTGCCAACTGCAAAGGCAAAAAATACTCAGGGGAATCAATTTCCTGGTATGTACCATAAGTTCCCTCCAGTGTGGTTGAACCGCGTGAGCCGTGGAGCCGCCGGAACAATCAAGACGAACTCGCCTGGGGAGGCTCCCACTGGTTCCAAAGCCGCCTTCCTTTGTCCGTGAGGGCAAACCAAAGGCTTTCCTTATCACGATTGACATCAAGTCGATCCACGGTGATTTGCGACAACTCATCGACTGATTCTTCTTCACACCAGGCAGTCACATATCCCGCTCGAACAAGATCTTCGAGAGCAGGAATAACTTCCTGGGGAGTAAAGTCGTGGGGCCAGAATTCGCGCCAACCAATGCACGCGTCGTTATTCATAAGCTTGAGAATCGACGAGAGTTGCTCGATGTCATCGTGGCGCAGCACATCCAGAATGAACATATTGATTTGCTCTTGAGCAGAAAGAGCAGGCTGATTTGTGGCCGACATTAGATGTCTCCATTACGGGGTTTGAAATTCGGTCGAAAATGATCATCGACGATTCGGCCAAGGTCATCAAGGACGGTGTGTTTCCAAAACGTCTCGCCGGAATCCGGGTTACGGTATTGGGTTTGTGTACTGACGCCGCTTT
Source organism: uncultured Alcaligenaceae bacterium (assembly GCA_964518515.1). Classification (GTDB taxonomy): domain Bacteria; phylum Planctomycetota; class Planctomycetia; order Gemmatales; family Gemmataceae; genus CAZFGM01. Next base: position 6,635 of record CAZFGM010000079.1, read on the forward strand.
GCCGAGCGCCTTTGCGGGTCGAAGGCTCTGTGTGGACCGAGACAGGTTCCCATCGGCATGGGTCCTTTTCAAAGTCGCTAACCCTTTCCTTAAATGATCTCCTGGGAACCATTTACTGCCCGCCTCATCTCTTTTTCGGTGCCGGCCCGTTGGCAGTTCCCGGTGGCCTGGGAGTAAAATCCGCCCGCAGGGCGGCCAGTTCGGCCTCCAGCCGGCCCGCGTTCGCCTTGCGCCAGCAGCGCCCGGCCAACTCGGCAAAGCGGGATGCTTCCTCGCTGCGACCCTGGCGCTCGCAGACCACTTGCATGCCCAGAGCGCCGCGGACCGAGCCCGCGTCGTGGGCCAGAGCCTCCAGAAATGCTTCCTCGGCTACCTCCAGCTTGCCGGCCTGCAGAGCGGCGATGCCCCAGCGTTCCATGTAATAGGCGCCGTGGCCCCAGGCGTGCTTATTATAATCATCCTTGGTCTTGTCCACGGCCTTGGCCAGGAGCTTGACGCCGCCGTCGCCCTGGCCCTGCTGGCACATCAGCCAGCCCTGCGCCACCCACAAGCGCAGCTCCAATGTCCTGTCGTTACGCTTGCTTTGATAGGCCTCCTGCAAGACGGCGACTTCCGCCCCCGCCCGCTCGGTTTCGCCTTTGCCCAGAAACACCAGGGCGCGCAGATAACTGGCGGTCAGCTTCTCGGTCTTGCGATACTGCTCGGTGATTTTGAGGGCTTCATCCCAATTCCGTTCGGCCAGGTGCAGGCGAAACCAGTGGGTGCGGTGGCTGTTGTATTTGTGGTCCTCTCCTTCTTTCTTGATTTTGCGGGCTTCCTGAAAGCGGCCGTCATGAATCAGCGATTGCAGCAGCGTTTCCAGGTGATGGGCGTATTGCCAGTCTTCCGCCGGCTTGACGCCCTGGACCTTGTGATAAATCTTTTGCAGCTCGATGGCGCGGGCGGAATAATCGGTGGTCTTGTCCCAGCGGCCGATGCGCATGCCCAAGTGGGCCTGCATGTGGAAGGCGTGGGGAATGCCGGGCGAGGACTTCATGAAACATTCGGCGTGCGGCCAACCCAGGGCGGGCCGCTTGCTGTTTTCGTAAAAGTGCACCAGCTCATGATTGGCTCCCGGATGCAGTGGGTTGACGCGGCACAGGGCCTTGTAAAAAGGGGCGGAAGCGCCTTTGCCGCCGAACAGCCCGCCGCCGCTGGCCAGCTGGGCCCGGTAGTACCAGCCTTCTTCGTCATCGTCGTACAAGGTCAAAAGCGTGTCGATGGTGTCGATGGCCGCCTGCCGGCGTTTATCCTGATCGCCGACGTTGGGCCACATCCCTTTTTCTTGCAAGCGGGCTTGAATTAAAAGGCTCTCGCGGTGGCTGGCGCGCGGCATCAGCTCCTGGGATTTTTTCAAGGCTTCGCCGTGTTGGCCCCTGCCCCAGCGCTCGATGGCCCGGCTCAGCCCCCACCAGGCCAGGGCGCAGTTCGGATCGTAATGCGTGGCCGTTTCGAAAGATCGGGCCGCCTCCATCCACACGTAGGAATAGAAGTAACCCAACCCCTGGTCGAAAAAGGCCTGACACTCCGGCGAAGCGGTGGTGACGGGATATTTGAGCAGGCACAGGTCCGGAATGAGCTTGGCCGGCGCCAGTTTGGTCATGGGCAGTTTGGCGGGAGGGGCCTTGTCCTTGGCCGGCTGGGCCGGCGTTGGCGAAATGGCGAGGAACAAACCGGCCAGACCCATTATCAGGCGGGGGAGCTTCATGATGGCTTTTCCAGGAATGAGGTTGGAGCCCTTTATTCTTATTGTGGGGGGAGGCGAAACAGGTTGCCAGTGAAAAATCCGCGGAAGTTTTTGGGGAAAGTTAAATTCGCGCGATTGTAGCTGTTGGGAGGGCCATGGGCTTAATAATTTTGACACTCCTCGCTGATCTCCACCCATGATCCGCGGTTGCAAGAATTTAAGCGCCTGCGCCTCTATGAGGTTTTGTACCGCCAAACAGGTTGGCGTCGCCAGCGGCGAAACCTATCGGGTCCTCGCTTAGGAACAGGCCGACGTCGAAGCGGTAGAAGCAGCCGCGGTAGTAATAGGGATGCAGTGATGCAGTCTTGACCCAAGGAGGAGGAAATCATGATGCCCCCTGCAATCGTTAATCGCGTCCGGGACCAAGTTGTGGCTGGATTCGATCGATCCGGAGCTGGTGGTTTCGCGTCCACAGTTCGAGCACCGCCGGATAGCGGCTGGCCACCGCCGCTCCGCTTGCCAAGACTGATAATAAGGAATGGACCGGGGTTCGAAGGGCCTCTTGAAGGAATAAGATGGATTAATGGGGGGAAAAATTCCCGAGAAATCAGAAATACCGACGGGAAAACAAAGGTGTCAGGACCGGGACAGGACCCTTGATTTCGTTCGAAGAATAAGATAAGGACTTACGGCAATAATCGAGGGGTCCTGTTCCCTTTTCGGACAGCCTCTGAGTTCCAAAGAGTATGTTTTGAAAATCTGGCGAATCTCTCCCGGACCTACCCTTGATAATACTACATTACCCCCCGGCATAGATGATATGCCGATAGCGTACCAGACTGACCAAGGACCCAAGGACATGGACAAGATCACGGAGGTCCTGCTGGCGGCGTTGCGGCAGGCGATGGCCGAACCCGAGCAGCGGCTGTACAAGAGCGGGAAATTGCCGGGCCTGTTCGCCGGGCGGACCAGCGTCAACGCCGAGGCGGCCGAGCGGGCCCTGCGCGAGGGCCTGCTGGAGACCGTCCAAACCGACACCAAGGGCAAGACGCCGGTCGAGTGGGTCAAGATTACCGCCCAGGGGGTGGAGTTTCTCCTCGGCCACGAGTCGCCGCTGCGGGCCATGGAGGAGCTGCGAACCGCCCTGCAATTGTCGCAGGACGGCGTGCCGGCCTGGGTCGGGGAAATCCGCCAGAGCTTGCAAACCTTAGGCGATCGGTTGACGGCGGAAGTGCAGGCGATCGCGCGGCGGCTGGACGCGCTGGGCCAGCGCGTCGGCGAAGCGCTCAAGCGGGCCGCTCTGCGCGTGCCGGAGGGCGCGGCCGGGCCGCTGCCCTGGGCCGAGGAAGCGCTCGATTACCTGGAAAAACGCCGGGCCGGTGGCCTGACCGCGCCGTGTCCGTTGCCCGAGTTGTTTGACGCGGTGACCCGGAAAGAGGCAAACCTGAGCCTCGCCGATTTCCATTCCGGCCTGCGCCGCTTGTATGATCGCGGCATGATCCGGCTATTGAAATTCGAAGGACCGGGGGAGTTGCCGGAGCCGGAATATGCCTTGCTCGATGGAGCGACCGTGATATATTATGCGGCGGCGATGGAGAAAGGAACCCTCGGGTAAACGATTATGTCGGTCGCTCTCTGCCAGCCGGGGTGTGCCCGCCGTTTCCGGGGCCCCTCCAGTTCCCGAAGAAGAGGAGAAAGATTCAGAGTACGATTAGTCTCTATTTTTCCAACTTCTCCGCACGGCGCGGAGAAGATTTTGGTTTCAAGCTGCTTGAGTGTAGTCCTCACGCTCCGCGTGAGGATTCTCGTCACGCGGAGCGTGACGACTACACTGCGGCTCAGCCGCGTTAGGATTAGGAAGAGGAGCAAGATTTAGAGTAGGAAAAAAACCCATCATCCTTCTCTTACTCTTAATCTTCCTCCTAATCCTTTATCTTACTTTTCATCCTACTCTTTCTCTTTCTTGTGGCATCCAGCAAACAGGTCCGGAAACAATGGGCACTGCCAGCCGGCGGCGTTTGAGTTGCTCTTTTCCTCCTTCGGCCTATCCGTTACACTTCTCCAGGTTCACCAATCAGGAGCCGGATGATGGCAACCACCAGGCCTAGAGCACTGATCGCCGTCGCCTACGAAGAGGCGGCCCGCGAATACCTCCGCAGTTTGCCGTTGGAGCATTTCATGGAAGGCACGGCTCAAGCCACGCAGCGCAAGATCACCCTGGAGAGTTTGGATTTGCTGACCGCCCGCCGGCAAGACGTCCATGTCTTCAACGAATTGCTGGTGCAGTATCCCGTGCCGCGGCAGCGCAAACCCGGCCAGGTGGTGCCCGACAACATGGTGGTCCTCAGCGCTCAACTGATCGAGGCCGAAACGGCGTACAACCTGCCGCTGGAACCGGCTCGGCCCTTCTGGGTCCTGGAGTACGTTTCCAAGAGCAACAAACGCAAGGACTACGAAGACAACTTTGACAAATACGAGCAGGACCTGAAAGTGCCGTATTACCTGACCTTCTATCCGGATAATCAGGAACTGACGCTGTATCATCACACCGGCAAGAAATACGTCTCGGTCAAACCCAACCCAGAGGGCCGCTATCCGATCCCCGAGTTGGACCTGGAGGTCGGACTGCAGGGCGGCTGGGTTCGGTACTGGCACCGGGGTGAGCTTCTGCCCCTGCCCGCGGATCTCCAGCGCGATCTGGAAGAAGCCACGCGCCGCGCCGACGAAGCCACGCGCCGGGCGGACGAAGCCACGCGCCGCGCCGACGAATTACAGCGACGCCTGGACGAGGCCGAGGGCGCGTTGGCCGAAATGCGTGGCCAAAATTCTACGCGGCAAGCCCGCCGAAACCATGGGACAAAACCGGCCAAGTAGAACCGGCACGTAGCCCTCAGCGGTTCACAGCAGTGCCGTCCGTTTCTGGGCGATCAAGGCCAAGAGCGCCCTGTGCGGCTCGGCGAATTTCTTGATGCCCTCGGCCATCAACACGTCTTCCATCTTCTGGATGTCCACCAGGCAGTCAATTTCCGCGAGCACCTCGGGCGGGGGCAGCCGGTCCACCTGGCGGGTAAGGTTCCGGCCGCCGGCCTGGACGGCGTCGTTGGTGGCGGGGGGATTGGTTTCGATGTCGGAACCGGCGAAGGCTTCCACGTATTTCGCCGGCGGGTCGGACGCTTTCTTGGTGCCGGTGCTGGCGAAAACGATTTCCTGCTTAAGCGGCAGGCGCTTGTCGGCCCAGAACTTTTGGTTCAGCGCCCAGATGCGCTTGGCGTTGACGATGCCGACCAAACCCTGGGCGGCGAATAACTGCGGAACGTGCTGCTCGGTGTAGACATCGACGCGGCTGACGAAGATGCTGTAGACGGACTTGAAGCGGGCAAGTTGGCCGCGGCGCTGGGCGCCGCGCCACATGGCGTCGCGGGCCAGCACGTATTGCCGCGGGGTGAAGGTCAGAGTCACGTTCACGTTCACGCCGGCTGCCGCCAGTTCTTCCACGGCGCCCAGGCCGGCCGGCGTCGCCGGCACCTTGATCAGGCGGTTGTCGTGGCCCTTGCTCCATTTCTTGCCCAGGGCAAGGTACTGCCGGCTTTTTTCTGCCACCGACAGGGGGCAGGCGGGGTCTTCCAGCAAGGGGTCCAGCTCGAAGCTGACGTAGCCGTCGTCGCCCCGCGTTTGCTGCCAGGCGGGCAGGAAAACTTCCTGGGCCTGGCGAACCAGCATGTCGGTAAGCTGCCAGGCGACGGCCTCGTCATTTAGTCCGTCGCGCATGAGCTGGACCAGGGCTTTATCGAAGCGGCCCGTCTTGACCAGGTCGGCGATGATGATCGGATTGGACGTGGCTCCGCTGGCTCCCAGGGCGCGGTTGCGAACCACCAGATCCGGATCGATCGAATCCAGCCACAACTTAGTCCCGGACGCGATTAACGATTGCAGGGGGGTCATGCGCTCCTCCTTGAAAGCCCATAAAAAATGTCAAATAGCCAAATTGTCAAGCAATCATCGGTGGGTTCCGGCAATCGGCGGTGGGCCAGCGGCCACCAGTTTTTTCAGGCGTGCGTCGGCGAAAACGTCATCCTGCTGGTGATTCGTCCGCAGGAAGCCGTGGCCGCGCTGCAGGCTCTGGTCCAGGCCTATCTCGATTACTACGGCGCCATCGCCGATTTCAACCGCGCCCAGTTTCGCCTGTACCGGGCGGTGGGCAATCCGCGACACGTCCCGGCCGAAAGTCTTTCCCGCAAGGCGTGTCCCTGAGAACAATGCCTGCCGAGAAAACCGTTGGCGCCGTGGGCCACAAGCCCTCTCATGGGCGGCCCTCGCTCCATAACTGATGCAGTTGTCGGTCTACGTTATGCAATTGCCGTATTTGCTGGTCCGCTGGGTACAACTTTGCATAGTATTCGAGGCCGTAACAACGTATTTCATGCTCCTTATCTGCTGTCTTGATTCGAATGCGCGTTGTGTTGGCGTCAAATATCTTCTTTTCCCAGGGTTTGAAGGGATATTCCATTTTGGTCCCGTCGATCTCAAAGAATTTGTTTTCATAAATGCAAAATTGCAACAACTCTTGCAACTTCTCGACGCTGATCTTGTTCTCAATCTTTTTGTCGGAATCATAAGGCTTAGTTGCGACCAACCTGCCGTCGGCATAAATGGCCAAATAGGGATCAGGCGTCTTTCGCGGCATCCAATTATGCTCCCAAGCGCTGTGGTAATCCAGTATGAGGACGACGGTCGCAGCATCCTTGGGAAGCAAAATGGGGATACGCCCCGGCTGGCGGAAAATATCGCCGCCATTAGCGCCCCTTGGAGGCTGCTCCGGCGGGGTTCTCTCCGCTTTGCAGCCAACGATGCCTAATAACACCAAAAAGAATAGAGTACGCATGGATTATGGTTGAAAACGTTCGAACCGTTCGGCGTTGCTATCATATGCATCTCTTGGACGAGATCACTTCCTGCAAGTCAAAGGGCAAAGCAATCACCGGTGGGTTCCGGCAACCGGCGGTGGGCCAGCGGCCACCAGTTTTTTCAGGCGTGTGTCTACCCGCAAGTTTAACCCTTCCAGGGTTCGCGCCCCCAAAATCACTAGATCCCCTTTTTCCGCAAATACTACTTCATCAATCGTGAAGTGTTTATCCCAATGAATGATGGCAAAACCCATACTGCGCGTAACGACCTGGCCATTGGCCATCGTGAAAGGCTCGTCTTTTTTTTCCCTGGCCACGTGGATTTTCTCCAGAATCCCTTCCGGAATCCAAGTATTTTCGCTGCCGCAATCCACCAACAGCTTGGGAACGATCACTGATCGATCCCGATCTACAATATTCTCAAGCCGGCATTTGGTAAAAAAAGTTCCCATGGATTTCCCCTTCGAATAAACTCATTATACCATTTCCGGTTTTTTAGGGGAGGAACAAACGATGCCGCGTTGCCAATGGATCGGATTTCTCGCGCTTGCCCTGGTTCCTTTTTTCGCAAGCGAGCAAAAGGGAAAAAATTCCCCCGAGGCAGATAATGTTCTTATCTGCACCTTTTCCATCGCCGCGGTCGATCCGCACAGGGGCGAAAGCGGGGCGGCGGTGGCCAGCCGCTATCCGGCGGTGGGCAAGGCGGTGGCCTTCGCCCGCGCCGGTGTCGGCGCTTTCTGCACCCAGCACTGGAACAACGGCAAGTGGGGCGAGCAGGCCCTCGATTTGCTCGCCGCCGGCAAGTTGCCCGAAGACGTCCTGGGCGAGCTGTTGCGCGAGGACAAGTCCCGCGACCTTCGCCAGCTGGCGATCATCGACATGCACGGCCGGTCCGCCTTCCGCCATCCGGTCCAGGCTCCCAAGGGCAGCGAATACTGGGGCGGCATGAGCGGCAAATACTACACCTGCCAGGGCAACACCCTCACCGGCCGGGAGGTGATCGTCGCCATGGGCAAGGCCTATGAGGAAACCAAAGGCAGCCTGGCCGACCGGCTGATGGCGGCCCTGGTCGCCGGCGATTGCGCGGGCGGCGATCATCGCGGCCGACTGGCCGCCGGCATCCGCGTGTGCAAGAAAGGCGTCGAGGGCTACTGGCTCGATCTGCACGTCGATAAAAGCAAGGACGCCGTCATCGATCTGTACAAGGCCTACGTGGAATTGAAGCATGAAGCGAAAGGCGCCTGGCCGGGAGGCCAACCGCCGTTCAAGCATCCCTGTCCGGGCCGGCCGGCGCCGAAACCGCCGGCGCGGTGACACCGGAGAGCGGGTTTCAACGACGCAACCCAAAAGAGTTTATCCGAAAACTTGTAGCCACACCCTTCAGGGTGCGGGTTTTCCGCAGGCTGAAGCCTGCGGCTACCAGTTTCCGGTTGGTTTGTAAGTCAGCGGACATGCGGAGTCCGGAGCGGCGGGCGGATGGCGGTTTCGTTTTCCCCGAAAGCGGCGGGGAAGCGCTGGCGGATGTCCCGGGCCCGGTCGCGCAGTTCCTGGGCCTCGGCATCCCGGCCGGTTTGTTGCAAGAGAGTCGCAAAGTCCTCCAACGTCTCGACCCGGTCGGGGGTATCGAGTTTGTGTGTTCGCGTCCACAGTTCGAGGACCTTGCGGTAGCCGGCCTCGGCCACTTGCAAGCGCCCCTGGGCCAAATCCAGGCCCGCCCGCGTATCCAGCAAATGGGCCAGATGGGGATGGTCCGGCGTCAGCATCTCCTGGATTTCCAGGGCTTGGTCGGCATAGGGTTCCGCCTCGGCTAGGCGTCCCAGGCGGCGTAAAGTCGCCGCCAGGTTATTCAGGCACATGGCCCGCGCGGGCAAGCTGCCGGGGGCCTGGTGTAACAGGTCCAGGGCCCGGCGAAACAAGTCCTCCGCTTCGGCCAGACGTTGTTGCCGCTGGCGCACGACGCCGAGATTCTGCAACACCACGGCGCGGGCGTTCGGTTCGGAAGAGCCGGCGGTCTCCAGCACAGCCAGGGCCTCTTCATAAAACGGTTCGGCGTCGGCATAGCGGCCCTGGTCGAGGTAGATCTTGGCCAGGTTGTTCAGCGCCCCCGCCAATTCAGCCTGGCCGGCCTTGCCGCTGTCCTGCACGATCGCCAGCGCCCGGCGGTAATGCTGCTCCGCCTCGGCCAACTTGCCCTGCTCGACGATGATGTTGCCCCACTGCGTCAAGGCGCCGGCAACGTAGATATGATCCGGCCCGTGCACTTTTTCCAGAATGGCCAGCGCTTCCTGACAAAACGGCCCCGCCTCCTCATAGCGCCCTTGCATGCGGTACAAGTCCGCCAGGGCATTGAGCAGCAAGGCCCGGCGAAAATTCTCCGGCCCATAGCGCTCGACTTCCTTCAAAGCTTCCCGGAGGTGGATCTCGGCCTCGGGATAATTTCCGAACTGCACCGCCTTGTGGGCCTTTTGCAAACAAACAGCCCAGCGAAGACGGGCCGACATGCGATGCATCAGCAAGAGGGCAAAGACCAAGAAAAATATCCCCAGCCACACGTGGCCGGCAAACAACAGGTATATCCCCACGGCGAGGAGGCCCAGGTCCACAAGCAGGAAGAGCCAGATGGCGTGCATGATGGGTCCTTGTCCCGGGGTGGGAATCAGTCCGCTGGAAATTACCGCAAGCGTCTGCCGATAGGCTTCCTCAGGGTAGGCATCTTGTTTGTTGGTAGAGCAAATGAACACCTGCGCATTTTCCAGGAAACTCGCTTGGAGTTCAGCTGCTGGCGGGCCAACCGTGGTGACCGCACCCAGAGCAAGGCGCGAGGTTCAAACGTCGTCCGGAGCCGAGACCAGTAAATTCCGGCATTGAACCGCAGTCGAGTATCAGCTGTACAAAAATACTACCAACTTTTCAGCTGCCTACCCGCTTCCTCATAGGAGGAAGTCAATCACCACGCCGTCCAGCCGCCGTCGATGAGCAGGTTCTGGCCGGTCATGTAGCTGCTGGCGT
>CAZFGM010000080.1:0-7886 GCA_964518515.1 uncultured Alcaligenaceae bacterium
ACCTACGTCAACTTTTGCAGTGTCCTTGGCTGAAACAATGATGAGGCGAACTGGAAGTTTCTCATTATGGGCTTGGTGCAGATGTTTGATGAACAAGTTCCTCCCAGGATGGTTCAGGTGCTTCCAGCGGGAAAGTCGGTCCGAATAGCGTAATAAACCCTTCTCGGGCATTGTGAATTTGTGCTGCCAGCAGCTCATGACCAAGGCGCCATCCGGAGCAATCGCCGAAAAGGCCCACTGAGGGTTGGGCAAGGTCGCTCCGTACCTCCCGAACGCATCTGTAAAGGAAAGCTTGCTCATCTGCAGCCTCCAATGAGCTTCGGTCAATCCACACGCAGGGGCCGGCTGACTGGGTCAAAAGGTTGCCGCCCGGTAACAGTCAGCGACCCTACGTCATGCATCGTCCGAAACAGTCGAACCCCGAGCAGACATTGCGCCGCGCGAGGACAGCCTCCACGTGGTGGCCGAACAGTGATTTCACCGATAACCTCAAAGTTAATAAATATTCTACACCCTGACTTTATGTCAATCGCTTCTCCCGCACCTCGGCCTCCAGGCGGTGCACCATTTCTGTCAAGGCCATGGTTCCCAGGTCGCCCTGGCTGCGGTGCCGGATCGCAACCGTCCCGGCCGTTTGCTCCTTATCGCCGACGACGAGCATGTAGGGGATTTTCTCGAGTTGCGCCAGGCGAATCTTGGCGCCGATTTTTTCGGCGCTGTAATCGCCGCTGGCGCGGAAGCCGCGATTTCTCAGCTCGCTTTCCACCTTCCGGCCGTAGTCGGTGAACTTTTCGCTTACGGTCAGCACGCGCACCTGCTCGGGAGCCAGCCACAAAGGGAATGCCCCGGCGAAGTGCTCGATGAGAATGCCCATGAAGCGCTCCATCGAGCCGAACGGGGCGCGGTGGATCATTACCGGGCGGTGCGGGCGATTGTCGGCGCCGGTGTATTCCAACTCAAAGCGCTTCGGTAGCGTGTAATCGACCTGCACGGTGCCGAGCTGCCACTCGCGGCCGATGCAGTCGCTCACCATGAAGTCGATCTTCGGCCCGTAAAACGCCGCCTCACCCTTCTCGGCGGCGTAGTTCATGCCGAGGCTCTTGACCACCCGGGTCAATGTTTCCTCGGCCGTTGGCCAATCAGCGTCGCTGCCGACGTACTTGGGGCTGTTTGGGTCATGCAGGCCAATTCGCACTCGGTAGTCGGTCAGGCCCAGCGTCTTCAGGATGAAGAAAACCAGGTCGAGGTTGGATACCAACTCCGGCTCGACCTGTTCAGGCGTCACGAACAGATGGGCGTCGTCCTGAGTGAAACCGCGGACGCGCGTCATGCCGTGCAGCTCGCCGGTCTGCTCGAAGCGATAGACGGTGCCGAACTCGGCCAGACGGACCGGCAGATCGCGGTAACTGCGCGGCTGGGCCTTGTAAATCTGGATGTGGTGCGGGCAGTTCATCGGCTTGAGCAGATAGCCTTCCTGGTCGTTGAGCCACGCCAGGAGCGCCTTGGCCCGATCGGCGTGCGTGGTCGCCTTGACATAGTCGGGCAATTTCAACTGATAGACTTTCAGAAGGTTCAACACACCCTGGTGGACCGCATCGAGCTTGCCCTCGGTGGTCGTGGCTTCGCGATAGCCGACCGGCTGGAACTGGGCCAACTCCAGGTAGTCGCCAATCTCGCGTTCCTTTTTCTCATCCAGCTCGCCGGCGCTGAGGCGGTAATAAGCGAGATCGAGGGCCAGGGCTGCGGGATGGAAATACATCGGCGGGTACTGGGCGTCGCGGTAGTAGGGGAAATGGCCGCTGGTGCGGTACATTTCGAGCCGGCCGATGTGCGGAGTGTACACCGGCTGGTAGCCGCGCTTGATCAGCTCGTCCTTGATGAAGGTTTCCAGGATGCCGCGGACGATGGCGCCCTTGGGCATCCACAGGATCAGGCCGCTACCGACGAGCGGGCTGATGGTGAACAGACCGAGCTGCTTACCGAGCACCCGATGGTCGCGCTTCTTGGCTTCCTCGATTTTGCGCAGATATTCATCGAGTTCTTTCTGGCTGAAGAAAGCCGTGGCTTTCAGCCGTTGGAGCTGCTTGCGGCCGGCGTCGTTCTTCCAATAGGCGCCGGCGATGCTCAACAGCTTGAACGCGCCGATCTTGCCGGCGTGCGGGATATGCGGTCCGCGGCACAGGTCGATGAATTCGCCTTGGCGGTAAAAGCTCAGCGTCGGATATTGCTTCAAGTCGTCGTCGATGTGCTCGATCTTGTAGCCCTGGCCCAGGTCGGCGACCAGGGCGCGGGCCTCGGCCGTCGGCCGCTCGAAGCGCTCGAACGGCTCCGCCTGCTTGACGATCTTGCGCATCTCCTCTTCGATCTTGGGAAAATCCTCTTCGCGCAGCGGCGGCGTCACGTCGATGTCGTAGTAGAAGCCGTCCTCGACGGGCGGACCGAAAGCCAGTTGCACGCCGGGGAAGAGCCGCATCACCGCCCGCGCCATGACGTGAGCGCTGCTATGGCGGAGCACTTCCAGGGATTCGGGGTCCTTGTCGGTGAGGATTTGGAAGGCGCGCTCGCCGTTGCCGGCCGGCAGCTCGCGGTCCAGATCGACGATTACCCCATCGAGCTTGGCGGCGACGGCGGCCTGGGCCAGGCGCTTGCCGATAGACTCGGCCACCTGCCGCGGCGTGGTGCCGGGGGCGACTTCTTTCCGGGAACCGTCGGGAAGGCGAAGCGTGAGCATTGACGAATATCCTTCAATTTCGTTCTACATTATGATTAAAGGTAATCCGTCCTACGAATTAATCGTGGGGCGGAGGTTCCAGCGTTTCAATCTGAACGATATGCCGAAGTGAAATGATTACTCTACGGCTGGCCAGCGGAACGGGATCCACCGCGCCGGGAAATTCTAGGGTTACAGCCCTTTGGTCCACAAAAACCAATTCGCGATAGCGAACTTCGTGCACAATCCCCGTACTTAATACCATTTTAAAGGGGACAAAAGGAAGACGGTCGAGCAAGTTGGTTAGGTGTCCGAGAGACATAAAGGCTACCTACTTCCAAATTATTCCTGCCAGGGTTCGGCAACGACCAGGGGTTCGAGGCGATCGATATCTTTTAAAGGCACCGTAATAATGTCAGCCACGATCCCCGGTTTTTCGCCCTGGGCCTGGATACCAATGTCCAGGTAGGTTTCCCCGACGACGGCCAATCCCCGAAACGGAAGGTCATAGGTGCGCCCGTCCTTGAGAAAGACCCGCCAGGGCTTGAAGGGAGTTTGATGAATCGTTCGATAAAGTTGTACTGGGTCCATGGGAATTCCCCTTAGGCAATTTCCGGCCTGAGATAATTTAACCAACCCCGGCCGGAGTTGTCCACCGCGAATACTTCGCCACTTCGTCAAAAGCTCTGTGGGCCATTGCCCGGAAACGATTTCAATGTTTTCTTCTGGCGTTCGGCGCCGTTTTGGTGTTTCATGGCTACGGCGTTTTGTGAAAAGACATTTTGGGAGTCCCGCCATGCCACGCACCCTGTTTGCCTTTCTATTCGTTTTTGTCGCCGGGGCCTGCACCTCCGCCGATGAGCCCAAGGCGAAGGAATTCTTCTTCAAGGACGGCGACCGCATAGTCGTCATGGGCGACAGCATCACCGAGCAGCATCTGTACAGCAATTACCTCGAGATGTGGACGGTCAGCCGGTTTCCGAAGTGGAAGCTGACCTTCCGCAACGTCGGCATCGGCGGCGACCGCTCGACCGGGGGCAACAGCCGCTTCAAGCGCGACGTCTTGGCCCACGACGCCACCGCCCTGACCGTGGATTTCGGCATGAACGACGGCGGCTATCAGCCGTTCAATCCCAAGCTGTTAGCGGCCTACATGAAGGGGCTGCAAGGCATCGCCGACCAGGCCAAGGCGGCCAAGATTCGCGTGGCCTGGGTCACGCCGCAACCGGTCGAGCACAACCCGGGCAACAAGGCGGAGTCCTACAACGACACGCTCGAGAAGTTCTCCGACGGGGTTAAAGACATCGCCCTGAAGAACGACGGCCTGTTCGTCGATCAGTTTCATCCGTACGGGGCGGTCGTGAAGAAGGCGCGCGATGCCGGGGAGAAGGGGCGCATCACCGGCGGCGACGCCGTCCATCCCGGCCCGCCCGGGCAGGCCCTGATGGCGGCGTCGATCCTCAAGGGCATGAATTTTCCGCGGTTGGTTTCCGACGTGGATTTCGTGGCCATTACCGCCCGCGCTTTTGTGGATGGCAAAAACTGCAAGCTCAAGATGAAGGGCTTTCCCGACGGTGGCCGGGCTTTTGAGCGCCACGACGAAGCCTTGCCCTTCTTTCCCCCGGAGGCCAAAAGCATTTTGAAGTGGGCTCCCCTGCTGGAAGAAATGAATTACTATGGCCTGCGGGTACGGGGTCTGAACAAAGGGCAGTATGAAATCCGCATGAACGGCAAGAAGGTGGCGGAAAAATCCGCCGAGCAACTCGAGGCCGGCGTCAACTTGGCCGCCGAGGTCCTGGCCGCCGGCCCCATTACCGACCAGGTTAACAAGGTGTGGAAAACGGTCCAGGACAAGAACCGCTACTTCCATGACCAGATCTTCCGCGGCGTGCTCCTGGCCGGGCCGAAAAGTCCGATCTTCAAGGACGTTGATCGGAAGGACATCGAGACCAGGCGCCGGGCCCTGTATGAGGAGCGCATGAAGAAAATGCCGGAGCTGGACGCCGCCGTCCGCCAGGCCCTGGTACTGCAACCGTATGAAGTGGCGATTGTACCGGTGAAAAAGTAATGCGCGTTTCTCCCAATGCCCATGCAAAACCCCCAAGCCCGCAGGCGAGTCTTCGAGCCTGCGGGGTTTGACTTTACCCCCAAGGCTCGAAGACTCGCCCTGGGGCTGGCAAGGAAAATCAACAATGAGACCAGTCTTTTTTCTGATCGCCCTGGCCGGCCTGGGCTTCGCCCTCCCGGCCGACGACAAGGCCGGCGACAAGATCGATTACCACGTCCACACTGGCCATTTCGAAAAAAACAATTCCGGCCTCAAAGGTGAATCCTCGTACCTGGCCTTCACTAACCGGCAAGCCTTCGACAAGATTTTCGGCCTCGCCTTCATCGCCAAAAAGAAACAGAATTTCCTGCCCAAGAACGCCTTCGACGACCACTTGGTGGCCGCGGTCATCAAACGTGGCAAGGCGGTGTGGGAATACAAGGTGGACAAAGTGACCGCCCGGAAAGCCACCCTCTACGTCCACTACCAGGCCAAGGCCAAGGACAGCGGCGGCGCCGCCACCTTCGCCACGCCCTTGATTCTGTCGGTGAAGAAGGGGTCCTATGAAAACGTGGAATTCATCGAAAACGGCAAGAAGGCCGGGACCGGCGAGTTTCGCAAATAATTCTGCTTCCGTTACTTGCGCTTCAGCCTGGATCGCGTAGGTCAGGCTTTCCAGCCTGACCGCCCTGGCCAGCTGCATGGATGGTTTGGGTACTTCCGTCATTGTTACTTGGACCGTGTTCTCGGGCCTGGATGGGTTGGTCCGCGGCCGTCTGCGGAGCATTCTGCGGAAGCGGGCGGGCCTGCGCGGCCGGGGGCGTGGCGCGGACCATCAGCGTTGGCCCAACCAACACTTCGACTAAACACCTACTGGAGAGCGGATGCGGGAAATCCGCCCGTCCGGTTCGGAACGCAATCGTCTCTCCCTACCCCTACCCATCTTGCCACTTCCGCTCATGTTCATATGACCTAGTAGAATGTTAATTTTAGATAAAATTTGCTGGTTAGGAAGAATAGATAAACAAGGATATATGTACAGGTTGATAAAAATAATATGTGGCTGATGCCCCCAGCCCCATCTTGTTCGTCTTTTCGCTTTCCTCGCCCTCATCGTTATTCCGCAACTTGTTACAAGGAGGAACCTTCCATGTACCGCACCATGTTTCTAGCCATTTCGATTTTGGTAGGGGGCGCTCACGTTGCCTTGTCGGAGGCCAAACCCCGGCTCCGGCTCGTCAGCGACAAGACCCATGATCTGTACCTGTCGTTCTGGCCAAAAAGCACCGACTCCTGGCTGAACGAGCTGAAAAAGAAGGGCGTCGTTTTTTACGATGACCATGCGATGCCCGCCGCCTATCAGGACTGGGACGGCGCCCTGCAAGGCGTGCACAGTCCCTCCTACAACATCAGTGCCGTGCGCAGCGAGCCGATCGGCAACGCCAATCGCGAGTTCCCGTGGGGCTCGCCCGCCGGCCTGCATGACAGCGGCAACTTCAAGGCCTTCCGCTTCGCCGTTTTTCCCGAGGGCAAGTCCATCATCTGGTGGCGCGAACGGCTGCCCCGCGATACCGGCCGCGGCAACTATGTCTGGAAGTACCCGGCCGGCACGACTTTCGGCGAGGTCTTACTCGTCACCGATCCCAAGGGGTTCGATTGGACTTTCGAGTTGCGAACCCGCACGCGCTCGGACAAGGGCTGGGCGATGAACGCTTTCCGCCCCTTCACCACGCAGGCCGAGCTGGCGGCGCGCATCCAGGAGCTGGTCCCCGACTGGCGCGAGCAGCCCAACCTGGTCAAGATTGTCAAGGGGGAAGCGCAACGCGAGGAAAAACGCCGCCTGGTGAACCAGCACAATCTGGTCACCTTTGACTCGACCGCCTTGATGACGCACTTGCCTCCCATCGACGCTGACCTGGTGCGCAAGCTGCTCGGGACGCCGTTCAAGTCGGCCCTGGGCCAGGAATGGAAGCCGGCCGTGAACGGCGCCCCGGCCCACGCGCCGACGACCGACGCCGCCTTCCACATCGTTCCCAAGAACTACAAGGGCGGCTTCGTCGAGGTCTCCAGCAAGTCGTGCATGCGCTGCCACGACTCGACGCAGAAGCACGCCCGCGATTTCCAGGAGTCCCGCGACTGGTACGGCCGGGTGCGCGGCTCGGACAACATCTTCTCTTTCCACATCTTCGAGCCGGGCAGCATCTCGTACAACGGCTTCGGCGGCGAACCCAACCTGCGCAAGGACCTGATCAAAGCCGGCCTGCTCAAGCATTGGCAGGAGAAATAAAGTAGCAGGCACACGCCGTGTGCCGTGCCTCCTTGCGGACGGCACACGGCGTGCTACTAAACCCGTAAAACAGTTGCTTTGTCCGATCTTCGCGATAGGCTAGGGAGCATCCCAACCATAGGTCAAAGGGTGTTCCCAATGGCCCGCGCTACCGCCAAGAAAAAGACCCTGTACAGCGTGCATCCCAGCGTGGCGATGATTCAAAAGTGGATCGCCGAGCTGCCGCAAAAAACCGGCAAAACGCTGGACGAATGGATGGACTTCATCCGCAAAAAAGGGCCGGCGAACGAGAAAGCCCGCCGCCAGTGGCTCAAGGACCAATCCGGCCTGGGCACCAACACCGCCTGGTGGCTGGCCGAGCGCGCCAGCGGCAACACTTTTGAGGAGGATGCGAAAACCTATCTGCAAGCCGCCGGCCAATATGTCGAGGCCATGTTTGCCGGCTCGAAAGCCGGCCTGCGGCCCATCTTTGATAAGCTCCTGGACGTGTGCCTGAACCTGGCCCCGGACGTGAAGGCGTGTCCGTGCAAGACCATCGTGCCGATTTACCGCAACCACGTGTTCGCCCAGATCAAGCCGGCCACGCGCACGCGCATCGATTTCGGCCTGGCCCTCAAGGACGCCAAAGTTCCCAAACGCCTCATCGACACCGGCGGCTTCGCCAAAAAGGATCGCATCACCCACCGCATTCCCATCGCCACGGTGGCGGAAATCGACAGCGCGGTTTTGCAATGGCTGAAAAAGGCGTATGACATGGATGCGAAGTAACTCCGTTTAGCTTTAGCGTGGAGCCGAAGGCGACCGCCTCATATCCAGGAGGAAGAAAATCCATGGCCGCGACG
>CAZFGM010000080.1:7986-15957 GCA_964518515.1 uncultured Alcaligenaceae bacterium
AAGCCACGGGCAAGACCTGGAGCGCGTGGTTTGCCCTGCTCGACAAGGCCGGCGCCAGGAAGAAGTCTCACCAAGAAATCGTGACGATTCTGAGCGCGGAACACCGCATCAGCCCGTGGTGGCAGCAGATGGTTACGGTCGGCTACGAGCAGGAACGCGGCCTGCGGCAAGAGCACGAAAAGCCGGAGGGCTTTCAAATCAGCCGCAGCAAGACTTTGGCGGCCTCGCCGGCCCCGGTGTTCGCCGCCTTCGCGGACCAAAAACGCCGCCGCCAGTGGCTGCAAGATTCCGATTTCACCATTCGCAAAGCCACGCCGGGAAAATCGCTGCGCATCACCTGGGCCGACGGCACCAGCGTCGAAGTCATGTTCTATCCCAAGGGAGCGAACAAGACCCAGGTGTCCGTCCAGCACGGCAAGCTGGCCAATGCCAAGGACGCGGAACGCATGAAGGCGTACTGGGGCGAGCAGTTGGAGAAGCTGGCCGTTTTTCTGGATTGAAAGCGAAAAACCAAAGTCTCTCCGGCAGCCCACTCGGGGGATTCGCCCTCCCGATCGTGAAAGGCATGCCTTCATTTGTGAGGCGCCCACCCTTCGGTGAATTAGCTCGATGATGGATTGCCGCCAAATTCTGTGAGAAGGAAGTTCCTTACCTTTTTCATTTTATTCACCTGATTGAGTAAACCCGCAGCCTTTTCGAACTCCAACTCGGAAACGAGGTTCTCTTTCTCCCCTTCGAGGTCCGCGATTTGATAATCGATGGCCCGGAGAATGGGAAAAACAAATTCGGGCAAGCCTTGTAATTCGGCGTAAGGGTTAGGTTCCCCTTGGTGGTTATCGGCCTCCTTGGGGAAATTGCCGCCGAGCACATGCTGTAATTCCTCATAAACACCATCAAGTCTGAGGCCGAGGTTCAGAAGGACCTGGGCGGCCACGCCTTCCTCTTCCCGCAACAGGCCCAGGAGAAGGTGTTCCGTACCCACGTAGTTATGGTTCAGGTTGCGTGCTTCATCGATGGCAAATTCGATGACTTTCTGGGCCCGGGGAGTTGGAAGCAGGTTTTCTCGGTTACCGGATCCGGGCTGCGGGCCGGCGCCGGACTGCACGATCTTTTCCACCTCCCGCCGAACCCGGTCCAGGTCCACATCCAGATTGGCCAGAACAACAGCGGCCACCCCGGAGCCCTCCTTGACCAAACCCAGAAGGATGTGCTCGGTGCCGATGTATTCATGGTTGAAGCGCTGCGCCTCCTGATTGGCGAGCTGCATCACCTTGCGGGCCCGATCCGTAAAGCGTTCGTACATGGCGGCCATGATATACCGCCTCCCTCGGTGCGAGAGGATCGGCGTGAAAGAAACCAATGAAAATGTCGGCCCGTTGGTCCTCATAAGGACGTAAGCGGGTCAAAAACTCGTCAGGAATATTCAAGGCACAATCAATTTTAACAGTGAGCCGTGGGGGTGTTAAGCGAAAATGAGGTAAGTTCTCAATAACCCTGGGTTTGGGGTATCGTCTGACCCGAGGCACTCGCGCCTGTTCCGAGCCGGAAGCGTAAGCGACGGCTACGCCAAGTCTTCGGCCGTCGCTTACGCTTCCGGCTCGGACAGATAAATCCCCGACAACCCCAGGTTATTGAGAACTTACAAAATGAGTTTACCACTTCGGCCTGGCCTTTTGCGGGACGGCCTCGGTAGAATAACAAAGCTTCCGGAGAAAAACTCATGCAAGCCATACGCAGCGTTCATACTGTCACCGGCCCGACGCTAACCGTGGCCGTACCCGCTGATTTCGCCGGCAAGCAAGTGGAAGTGATCGTTCAGCCTGTTGCCGATCTCGAAAAAACGTTGCCACCCGAGCACGATCCTCGTTACGCGCCTTATATCATGGCCAAGCCGTCGCTGACGGAAGAACAGAAGAAGGAATTCGAGCAGAATCGGTATCCCCTGCGTGGAACGGTCCTCGAATATGTCGATCCCTATGAACCCGCAGTTCCGCCGGAGGATTGGGACGTGTACCGCGAGGAAGGGGACGGTGCTCAGGATGATCCTTCTTGATACCCACATTTGGATTCGCTGGGTGGACCAGCAAGCCAAGCTCACGGCCAAACAGTTGCAGCATTTGCAGAGCAACGAAACCGCCGGCTTGGGCGTGAGCGTGATTTCCTGCTGGGAAATTGCCAAACTGACCGCTCTTGGCCGCCTGAAATTGACGAAGTCGGTGGCGGATTGGATCAACCAGGCGCTGGCATTCCGAGGCATCCAGCTCCTGGCGTTGACCCCAGCCATTGCCATCGACGCGAATCAACTGCCGGGCACTTTCCATCGCGACCCGGCCGACCAGATGCTTGTCGCTACCGCACGGGTTATGGGAATCCCCATGCTGACGGCTGACGCAAAGATCCTTTCCTACCCCCAGGTTACCCTGCTGGTGTAGCTTGTTGCTTAACGGAGCCGCCGAAGGTCGGCGTATTTGCGTGATGTATTTTACCTTATAATAACCTCATCACCCGCGCGCGGGGTCCCCAAACAGTAATCTGGAAGTTTCCCGCTGCACGCAGGCAACCCAGCATAGAATATTTAATGGGCGTGACAACGGGAAAGATTAGCGACATTGAATGTCCGGAGAAAAAGTGCGGAAGGAGTGAGCGTCATGCAGGCCATTCGCACCGTTCACCAAGTGACCGGCCCGACCTTGACCATCGCCGTTCCTGACGATTTTGCCGGTCGGCAGGTCGAGGTCATTATCCAGCCGCTGGCGGCGTCCGCGCAGGGTAAGGAACCGATCCAGGCGGTCGAAATCGTGGAGCGCGGCCGCGGACCGCAGCTCTCGACATGCCGGATCACCGTCCAGGATGTCCTGCCCTATTTGCAAAAGGGCAGTTCCTACGATGACATTCGACGGGCGATGCCGCTTCTGCGTGTTGAGGATATCCAGGCCATCGAGCGCTACATCGCGGAACATCGGGACGAAGTTATGGCCGAGGATCGGCGTATCCGGGAGGAAAACGCGTCCCGCCGGAACCCGCCGGAGGTGGAGAAGGTTCTTGCCGAGGCCCACGCCCAGCGCCTGGCGCGGCTGGCAGCCCGGCAGCGCAGCCAGGAGGTCAGCGGTGAAGGGCATTCTGGCTGACGCCAACATCCAGGGCCACTTTGATCGACTCCTGCACCTGATGGCGACCCAACCGTGGTTGGAGTTCTGGGGCGCTTTGGGCTTGGCCGCGCTTCATTTCTCCGACATCGGTCTGGATCCGAAAGTCGGCGACCGTGTCATGTGGCATTTGTGCCAGGCGCACGAGTTAGTCCTCAGCACAGGCAACCGCAACGCGCACGGGCCCGATTCCCTCGAGGAGACAATTCGGCGCGACAACACGCCGACCAGCCTTCCCGTTTTGACATTGGCGGATCCCGATCGGGTCTTTCACGAGGGTGACTATGCCGAGCGGGTCATCGGCAAGCTGGTGGACGTTTTGGAGCGGATTGACAGTCTGCGCGGGACCGGACGTCTGTATCTTCCCTGACATGTTTCGGCCCCGCATCGTTGGCGCTAACCATGGCAAACAGGAAATCAGCCGCCTCCACCGGTCGAGGCCATCAACGCGCGAGCACCAACATCCCCCAGCGAGTAAGGCGCCGTAAAACTCACTCGGCGTTTTTGTTGGCCTGAACAATCGTTGCTGAGTCTCGAAAGGAAGCCGGCATTCCCTGATTCGCATACGATAATGTCCAGCCTGGTAACCGCACCTGGGAGGGCATGCCATGACTCGCCACGCGATTTGCCTCTTATCTTGTATCGCCTTTTTTTCTTTCGTCTCGATGTCGGAGGGCCAACCGGGGCCGAAAGCCATCCTTCCCCCCGGGCAAACCCTCAAAGACCTGCAAAAATTCATTGAGGAGCGCCTGCCGCCCATGCCGAAGGTGACCAGCCGCGAGGCGTGGGAGAAAGAGGCCAACCGCTTGCGCGAAGACATGCTGGCCAAGATCGTCTATCGCGGCGAGGCGGCCGTCTGGCGCGACGCCAAGACGAAGGTGGAATGGCTCGACGCCCTTGCCGGCGGACCCGGTTACCGCCTCAAGAAGGTCCGCTTCGAAGCCCTGCCCGGCATGTGGATTCCCGCCATCCTTTATGAACCCGACAATCTCAAGGGCAAAGTGCCGGCCACGCTCAACGTCATGGGCCACGACGGCGGCGGCAAGGACGTCGCTTACCAGCAAATCCGCTGCATCAACCTGGCCAAGCGCGGCCTGCTCGCCCTCAACGTCGAGTGGTTCGGCTTCGGCCAGCTCAAGGACGCGAACTTCCATCACGCCCGCATGAATCAGCTCGACCTGTGCGGCACCAGCGGCCTGGCCCCGTTTTATCTCGCCTTAAAACGCGGCCTGGACGTGCTCCTGGACCATCCGCACGCCGATCCCCAGCGCGTCGCCGTCAGCGGTCTGTCGGGCGGGGGCTGGCAGACGATTTACATCAGCGCCCTGGACACGCGCGTGACCCTGACCAATCCGGTGGCCGGCTATTCCAGCTTTAAGACGCGCATCCGCCATCACAAGGACCTGGGCGATTCCGAACAGACGCCGTGCGACATGGCCACGGTCGCCGACTACGACCACTTGACGGCGCTGATGGCGCCGCGGGCTACCTTGCTGACCTACAACGCCAAGGATGAATGTTGCTTCGAGTCCGGCTACGCCTTGCCGCCTCTTATGGAAGCGGCCGCTCCGATTTTCCGCCTCTATAGTCGCAAGCCGGAATACCTGCTGCGCGGCCACGTCAACCACGTCCCCGGCACGCACAATTTCGAAAAAGACAATCGCCAGGCCTTCTATCGCATGATCGGCGCGCATTTCTTCCCCGACGACAAGAACTACCAAAATGAGGAAATCCCTTGCGACAAGGAGATCAAAAACCGGCAGGAATTGGCGGTGCCGCTGCCGAAGGCTAATGCCAATTTCCACAGCCTGGCTTCGGCCCTGGCCAAGAAACTGCCGCGCTTCGGGGGAGTGCCACGCGACAAGGACAAGCTTCCCGGTTGGCAAAAAGTGCGGCTCGACCAGCTGCGGAAAGTGGTCAAGTTTCGGCAATATGTGGTCAAGGCGACTCCCGGCGGGGATGAACCCCGCCGCTCGTGGATTTTTCGCCTGGGCGACGACTGGCACGTTCCCGGCAGCGAACATCAGGGCAAGGGAAAAGCCACCACGCTTCTGCTGCACGACGGCGGCCGCCACGCCGCGGAAAAACTGATCGACAAAGCGCGGGAAACCAGCGCCCAGGTGCTCGCCATCGATCCGTTTTACTTTGGCGAAACCAAGGTGGGCCAGCGCGACTATCTCTGGGCGCTGTTGGTGTCGGCGGTGGGCGAACGGCCTCTTGGGGTCCAGGCCAGCCAGGTGGCAGCCATCGCCCGCTGGGCGCGGGAACAACACAAGGCCCCGGTGACGCTGGTGGCCCACGGCCCGCGCACCAGCCTGGTGGCCCTGGTCGCCGCCGCCCTGGAAAAGGACGCCATCGCGGGGGTGGAAATGCACGGCTGCTTGACAAGCCTGAAGGACATCATCGAGCAGAACCGCACGGTGGTAGAAATGCCGGAGATGTTTTGCTTCGGGCTGCTGGAAGCGCTAGACATCTACCAACTCCATGCCTTGTCGTCGCCGCGGCCGGTGCGGGTCGTCGGCGCCGACCAACGGTAGGGGGGAGCTGCCAGACGCTGCAAATCCTTAGAGAATCCATCCAGAGGTTGAGGGTGGAAGGATGGTGAAACCGTGCCGCAAAAAAACGGGAAACCTAACATCGCGCTGATAATCTTCTGCCTGATCATGTGCTTGGGAGCCGTGGGAGCCGAAATCTACACCGTCCATTTTTTTCTGACAGCAATACGTGTAAATTCTTGGCCAACCGCTGACGCCACCATCACGCGATCAGAACTTGAGTCCGAATTTCTCGGTAAAATGCAGTACACTGCCCAAATCGAATATTCCTTTTCGGTAGGAGGAAAGAACTACTCTTCGTCAAAAGTCCGCACAAGGGGAACAAGCAATCGGCACAAAACTGATATTATGGCGGTCCTTGAGAAATTTCCTTTGGGTGCCAAGGCGCCCGTTTATTACAATCCCCTAGACCCTAATGAATCCTACCTTGAGGCCAGTGGGGACATCGTTAATTGGATCATCATTATTAGTCCTATTGTTTTCGCGTTGCTATTTGGAATCGCTTTCGTTGAACTCATTCGTAAAAGGCGTCCTGCTGTTGTTTGAACGCTGAGCTAGTGCAAAGATCAGACCAGGGCCACGCGACCAAAGCCCCAAAGGGCGAAAAACGACTGCCCTTTCGCCCAAATCCAGAATACAATGAAACCGTGGAGATGGATCATGGGCCAACCTATCGAAATCATCAACTGCGGCCGCGGGTTGCAACTGTCCACCAGCCGGATTACGGTTCAGGATCTCGTGCCGTATTTTCAGCAAGGATCGTCCTATGAGGAGATCATGCGCTGGATACCGACGTTGACAACCGAGGAGATCGCGTTTGTCGAACGGTATTACCGGGAACACCAGCGAGAATTGGATGAAGAGGATCGCCGCATCCGCGCGCGTAGTGCGCAGCGAAAGAATCCAGCCTGGGTGGAAGAAATCGCCCAACAAGCCCGGGTCAAGCGCTTGGCTGTTATGGAGCAACGCCGCCAAGAACAGGCCAACGGGGAGGCGCAGTGAAGGGAATCGTCGCGGATGCCAACATCCAGGGCCAGGTGGACTTGCTGGTCGCCCTCCTACGGGCGGAGCCGTGGAAGTTGTTCTGGGACAACCTGCACGTGGACTACCATCACTTTGCGGACCTGGGTTTGCCCCAGAATGCCCCAGATTGGCTAATATGGGACACCTGCCAGAAACTCGAACTGATCCTGATTACCGACAATCGCAATGACCACGGCCCTGACTCTCTGGAGGCGACCATTCGAACCAAGAATACGCCCTCAAGTTTGCCCGTTTTTTTTCATTGCCAACGTACCCCACCTCGGGCACAGCCGACAGTATGCCGACCGCGTGATCGAACGGTTGCTGGATTTCTTGGAACGAATCGAAGACTTGCGCGGCAGCGGCCGATTGTTCCTGCCTTGAGTTTGCCCCGACTTTCCATCGAGCCGAATTGCCAGGCAAAAGATAGGACCAAACCATGGCCAATGCCGTCTTCACCACCCGCCCCGTTTACCTGGGCCGCCGCGGCGTCGTCGCCTCGGGGCATTACCTGGGGGCGCGGGCCGGGCAGCTCATGTTCGACAAGGGGGGCAACGCCGTCGACGCGGCGGTGGCGTCGGGTTTCGCCCTGAACGTGCTCGAGCCGCAAAGCTGCGGCATCGGCGGCGAGGTGCCCATCCTGATTTATCATGCCGCCAAGGGGCAGGTGGTGAGTGTCAGCGGCCAGGGCTGGGTCGGCCGGGCGGCCACCATCGACTGGTTTCGCAAAGCCAAGATCGATCCGATTCCCGGGGACGGCTTCCTGCCGGCCACCGTGCCGGCGGCCTTCGGCTCGTGGGCCTTCGCCCTGATGCGTTATGGCACCCTGACCCTGCGCGACGTGCTCGAGCCGGCCATCGACTACACCGAGTCGGGCTTCGGCGTCTATCCCGGCCTGCGGACCGCGCTGATCGGATTGGCCAAAAAATTCCGCGAACACTGGACGACCTCGGCGGCGGTCTACCTGCCCAATAACCGCGTGCCGGAGGTCGGCGAACTACTCCGCAATCCCGACTGGGCGGCGACATTGAAGCGCGTGGTGGACGTGGAAACCCGCGAGCGCAAGCGCGGCCGCCAAGCCGCCATCCAGGCCGCCATCGACTACTGGTACAAGGGCGACGTCGCCGAGCGCATCGTCGCTTACCTGCAAAAGACCGAGGTGCTCGATGCCAGCCGGCGGCGGAATCGCGGACTGTTGACGAAAGAGGATTTTGCCGACTGGCAGCCGAAGCTGGAGCCGCCGGTGA
>CAZFGM010000081.1:0-15951 GCA_964518515.1 uncultured Alcaligenaceae bacterium
AAGCGTCCGCCGTTCGCCAGTGGTCGGCCTGAACGTAGACGCGGTCGCCGGGGAAGAGTTGGTAGTTGGTGCACGTGGAGCCACCCTGGGTGATGGCGTTCCAGTCCACGGGCAAGACCTGGGTGCAGCCGTGGCCGCACGGCGCGGGCCGGGCGACGTGGATATGCTTTTTCGACGAGACCGGGGCCAGGCCCTGGACCTTGCCGATGGCCGACAATACGGTTTCGTTTCCGGTCGAGGGCAATTCGAAGACCTGCTGGCCGAAACCGCCGCCGTCGAAGATCACGTAATATTTCTTGCTGTTGTACGAGCCGACATCGATGGAAATCTGTGGATTGAGCAGATACTGGGACAGGTGTTTTTCGATAATGGCCTTGGCCTGTCCCACGGTCATGCCGGCGACGTAGACGCAGCCGTACATGCCGAGGCTGACGGTGCCATCGGGCCGGACCAGGTGTTCGCCGCGGATTTGCTGCATGCCGCGGAACTGAGCCAGGGCCACGGTCACTTGCGGCGTCTTCAAAATTTGGCCCAGGTGGGTTCGCAACGTCGATTGCACCTGATCGAGGGTCAGGCCGCCCACCTTGACCGACCCGTAATTGAAGCCCAGGTTGATGGTGCCCTCGGGCGACACCACGTACGGGCCGGTAATCGGCTGGTTGGGCAAGGTGTCGGTGACGTTGATGAGCAGTACTTCCAGCGGCTCGATCCGGTACGGCGGCCGGGGAATCAAGCGAAGGGCGTCGATGAGCAGAATATCCGGCGGCGCGATCGTATACGGAGGGTGGGAATACATGTTCAATTCATTGGGCAGGGGTCCTGGCGCCGGGTGGAAATCCATGGGCATCTCGGCGGGCGCGAAAGGCAGGTGCGCCGGCGGTTTTCCTGGGGCGGTGTCGGGCCAGTTGCCGTACGCCGTCCGCGGCGGCAGGGTCGGCATTTGCCCGCGCACGGTGGGGGCCGGATCGATGGGCAGCCCGGTCGTGGTGACACATCCGCTCATGCCCAGCCACAGGCCCAGCAGGGCCCCCAGGGCCGCGGTCTGTTTCCTCGCCATGTCCGACTCCTTGGTTGGGAACTCGCCGCCGGCCCCGGCCGCACGGCGATACCACGTTTTCAGGATGCCCGTGTTGTGGACACCCCCGACCCCCTAAGTTCGAAGGCCCCGGCCCCCGACCCCTGGCCTTTCTCCCCGGCGAACCATGCCCGGACGATGACATTCCGGCCAACGGTTCGCGCAGAATCCGGACCCGCCGCAGCGAGCCTGAAGAAAAAGGCCACATTGATAGATTGAGGGGGGGCCCATAGCAACCTTTGCCCAACGAGGCAAGAGCAATAATAAGGCATCAATCCTTACCGCTCGGGGTATATCCTTATTGCCAACGATCATCCGAGGGCTAAACGCAACCAAGATGGAGGGTTGCCGGTGGACTGGAAGAAGGGACTGCTCTTTCCCATTCGAGCGATTCTATTTATCTTGAACTGGGATTTCTGGCGGCGTGATTCTGTGGCCGCAGAACGCGGTGCAAGTTCCAAGGAGGGATACCTATGGCGGGCCAAGCGGTGACCATCGGCAACGTGGTGTGCGGGCGCGGGCACCCGCTGCTGTGGATTGCCGGGCCGTGCGTCATCGAGTCGCACGACCTGACGCTGTGGATTGCCGAGCGCTTGCGTGAGTTGGCCGACCGCCTCCAGGCGCCGCTGATATTCAAGGCCTCGTTCGACAAGGCCAACCGCACGTCGGGTAAATCGTTTCGCGGGCCCGGCTTGCAAGAGGGCCTGCGGACCCTGGAGGCCGTCAAACAGCGCACCGGCTTGCCGGTGACCACGGACATTCACGAATGCCAGCAGGCTCAAGCGGCCGCCCAGGTGGTGGATTTATTGCAAATTCCGGCGTTTCTGGCGCGGCAAACGGACCTGCTCTACGCCGCCGGACGCACCAGCGCCGCCGTCAACGTCAAAAAAGGCCAGTTCATGGCCCCCTGGGACATGAAACACGTGGTCGCCAAGATGGCCGAGGCCGGCAACCGCCGCCTGCTCCTGACCGAGCGCGGCGCCACCTTCGGCTACGGCAATCTCGTCAGCGACATGCGCAGCCTCGTCTGGCTCGGGGATCTCGGCTGTCCGGTGATCTTTGACGCCACCCACAGCGTACAGAAACCAGCGGCCGCCGGCGACAAGAGCGACGGCGACCGCCGCATGGTGCCGTACCTGGCCCGCGCCGCCGTGGCCGCCGGCTGCGACGGCGTTTTCGTCGAGACCCATCCCCGACCCGATCAGGCCCTCAGCGACGGGCCCAACATGATCGCCCTGGACGATCTGCCCGCCCTGATAGCCTGCTGCCAGCGCTTGCGCCAGGCCCTGGAAGAGAAGTGAAGAGTGTAAGGTGGAGAGTGGAGAGTGGAGCGAAAGAGAAGGGAAGAGTGGAGGGTGGAGCGAAACTCTCCACTCTCCTGAGTCCACTCTCCACTCTCCACCCTCCCCCCATGAGGAATGCGATGACCCTGTGCCGGCGCCTTCTGATTTTTCCCCTGATTTTCGTCCTGAGTGCCTGCAACCGGGCGCCCAAGGTAAAACCCCAAAATGAAGAGGCCAAGATTCCCCAGGAAAAACTCCTGGAAATCGCAGTCGATCAATTCCGCAAGGCCGGCGCCACGGCCGATTTTCGCGAGGCCTTAACCAAGGTGGCCCAGGGCAAATCCTTGTCCCTGCAACTGTCGGCCCAGCAGCGCCGCCTTTTGCAAGAGCGCTTTCAGGTCGCCGACGAAGAGATAAATGAAATCGAGGCCCTCACGTTCCAGCCCCTGGATGCCCATCATGTGGAATTCTGTTATTTGTTGCGCGACGCGGCCCGCACGCTGGAGATTCAACCCATTCCCCAGGAAATTCAAAAAACCCAACGCTTTTTTGAAAAAGAGAAGTTGAAACCGGCTATGGTTGAAGAATTTGCAAAGCCCTGGGAGTTGGAGCCCGACGAGCTGGAAAAACTCCGAAAGAGTTTAAAACTGGAACCCGAAGTCCTTGAAAAAGTCGGCAAGCGTCTGCAAGCCAAACGCAGCTTCGCCTGGGTCATGCGGCAGGTAATCTTGCGGGAACGGGACGACGATTTGCTGCCGCCGGCGTACGTGCTGCGCCGCGGCTGGGGAACGGCGGCCGAACGCGCCCTGGTTTTTCTCGCCCTCTTGCAGCAGGTGCGCCTCGACGGCTGCCTGGTGGCCTTGCCGGGCAAAGCGCCCGGACAACCCGGCCCCCTGGTCGTTGGGGTTTTGGCAGCGGCCGGAAATGAAGGGGACGTCTATCTGTTTGATCCGCGCCTGGGGCGGCCCCTACCCGGCCCCGGCGGCCAAGGGATCGCGACTCTGACTCAGGTGCGGCAAAACCCGGCGCTGTTCTGGCCGGCGGGGGCGGCGGCGGAAGTCACGGCAGACGTGGAGGTCTTTCTGGCCTGTCCGTTGCATGCCCTGTCCCCGCGCATGAAGGAGCTGGAAAAAATCCTCAAAGATCATGGCGACAAGGTGGTCCTGGCCCAGGACCCCGAAGCCCTGCGGGCACGCCTGGAAGCCGCCGCCGGCCAGGGCAAGGTCCAGGTCTGGAACCAGCCTGCCAAACCAGGCGGCGCCTTACCGGTGTCGCCGTTGCGGGCCCTGCGCGCTTTCCTGCCGGTCGCGGAACAGGGCGCCGACAAGACCGGGCGGATGAAACAGGCGGAAGACAACTTTTTCACCACCTGGGCCACTGTCTTGTTTACCTATGGGCGTCTGCAACTTCTGGATCTTCCTTTCAGTTCTGAGATGCTGCGCAATTTCTCCCGCGATTTTTACACGCAGTACGTTTACGTTCCCCGGAATTCCCTGTTGCGCGGCCAGTATGAACAGGCGCGGGCGCGGCTGGAAATCCTGCACAACCCGCTCAACATGGACCTGGGAAACGAATACCCCGAGGCAGTGAGGCGCTTTCGCAAGCGCGCCCAGGAAGTGGACCTGGCCTTAACCCGCAAGGAACCCAATGCCAAAGAACACCAGCTGGAGATGTGGGCGGACACTTATTTTTTCCTCGGCCTGCTTCAGGCCCAACCCTTGTACCTGGACTTGAAGGAAGTGAATCAGGAAACAGGGAAACCTAAAAACGTCCCCCGCGATGTGAGCTTCGTCGTGCTGGGGTCGATCCGGGAACCCATGAATCACGAACTGGCCTTTCTCCAGGCCCAGATCTGGCGCGAACAGGCCATTCGGGCCCAGACGCGCTTGGAGGGCGGTGGCCCCAAAGGCGGGGAAAATCCGGCAGCCGTCCAGGCCCAATGGCAGCAGTGCGTCAAGGCCTGGACAAAGTATGAGACGTTCGGCCTGAGCCCCGCAATTTTGGCTTCACGCCTGAAAGAGCTATTTACATTCCTTAAGCGCGGCGATTTAAACACCTTTTTCTTGACCACCGAACAAATCTTTGCTGACCTCCACAAAAGCGCCTCGGCACGCTGGGCCTTGGCCGAGGCTCTCCAGCACAGCGGGCAAGGCCGCGACGCCCGCGGCAAACTGCAGGTCCTGGCCAACGATCTGGCCGCCCTGGAAAATCATGCCGGCTTGAGCCAATGTCTAGACGACGCCTGGCGCCTGATCGGCGGCAGGCCTTCGCCGATTAGCGGCTGGCAGCGCGACCTGGGTCCGCACGGCGGTTTCGCCTGGCTCCGCCGCGCCGTCCAACTCCGTCTGAGGGAGTGAGTGTGAGAGAGTGTTTAATGTGTTTTGGTTCCGCCTGAACTGGAAGAATGCCACGATTGAGTTAGCGAGTGCAGGGTGACGTTACCCTCTGCAACTACGTGGTAGTGAAATCGCCGCCAACGCCTACGGTTTCCTCTTAGCTCAACCATCTGCCTGCACCTTTCGGAAGGAGACCTGACGGCGTTGGCCGTCTTTTATTGTCTTATTTTCCGCACCCCTGCCTTCGATGCAGAATATGGGGCCGCAGGTTTTACCCAGGTTTTCCAGTCGAGGCCTTCCCGCCCCCCGTACAATGAGGAGGCACGTCAATAACGGCATCCCAGTTGGCATCGAACACAAGGGTGCGGAATATCAGACTAGTGTTCTGGAAAGGAAAACAATCCAAAGCGGCGACGGACGCCGCACACCAAAAGAACGAATCGGGGCGCCATAGTTTTTGGCACCAAGGTCCCCTTTTGGGGCAAATTGTTGAAGTCCTGCCTGTATCCGAGTACATTAGGAAAGGATTTGAGTCCTATTCGGCGAGGGCGGGACCGATGACAACGATTGCGTGGGGAAGAATTGCCTTGGTGGCGGCGCGGGCGGCATTGCCGGCCTTCCTTCTATTGGCCCCGGGAGCCCTCTGGGCCCAAGGACAGCGCGTGCTGTTTGAAAAGGACGTGGTGCCGATCCTGCAAGTGCACTGTTGGAAGTGCCACGGCGAGGGCAAGATCAAGGGCGGCCTGGATCTGCGCCGGCGGGCCACCATGCTGGAAGGCGGCGACCACGGCCCCGCCATTGTGCCGGGCAAGCCCGGCGCAAGCCTCCTTGTGCAACGCATCGACAAGGGCGAGATGCCGCCGGCCAAGGAAGCGGCTCTGGACCAACGGCAGCGCGAGTTGATCCGCCGCTGGGTGGCGGACGGGGCGCCGCTGGCCGGGGCTCAGGAGGTGCCGCTGGCAACCGTCCCCGACGCGGATCGAAACTTCTGGTCGTTTCAGCCGGCGAAACGACCTGCCGTGCCCCGGGTGAACGGGGTCCAGCGCGTGCGCAACCCGATCGACGCATTCCTTCTGGCCCGGCTCGAGGCGAAAGAGTTGACGTTCAACCCGGAGGCTTCGCGGGAAGTTCTGCTGCGGCGGTTGTGCCTGGACTTGCTCGGCCTGCCGCCGACGCCGGAACAACTCGCCGCATTCCTCGCCGATAATCGACCCGATGCCTACGAGCGCCTGGTGGATCGGCTGCTGGCCTCGCCGCACTACGGCGAGCGCTGGGGCCGGCACTGGCTCGACCTGGCCGGCTACGCCGACTCCGACGGCTACCTAGCCGCCGATCGCGTGCGGCCCCAGGCCTGGCGCTACCGCGATTACGTCATCCAGTCCCTTAACGACGACGTGCCCTACGACCGTTTCCTGACGGAACAGCTCGCGGGCGATGAGTTGAGCGACTGGCGCCGCGCCGAGAAAT
Organism: uncultured Alcaligenaceae bacterium; assembly: GCA_964518515.1. Classification (GTDB taxonomy): domain Bacteria; phylum Planctomycetota; class Planctomycetia; order Gemmatales; family Gemmataceae; genus CAZFGM01. The sequence goes on from CAZFGM010000081.1 coordinate 6,162, forward strand.
TAACACCCCAGATGATTCGCCAGCTGACCGCCACCGGCTTTTTGCGGACCGCTCTGGACCCGACCTACCCAGGCTACACCGAGCCGAACGAAATCCACCAGGTGGTCGGCGATACGCTGCAGATCGTCAGCTCGACCTTTCTGGGCCTGACACTGCAGTGCGCCCGCTGCCACGACCACAAACTCGATCCGCTCTCGCAGCGCGACTACTACGCTTTTCAAGCGATCCTTCTGCCGGCCCTCGATCCAGCGCGCTGGCAGCCGTCCGGCGACCGCGGCATCCGCCTCGGTCCGGACAAGGAATTGGCCAGCATCCGGGAGCACAACCGGCAAGTGGACGAGCGCGTGAAGCCGCTCAGCGCCAAGCTGGCCAAGCTGATGGACAAGAAGGGCAAGAACGTGAACCCGGAAGCCAAGGCGGAAGCGAACAAGCTGAAGGCGGCGATTGAACGGGAGCAGGCCCAGAAGAAGGCGGTGCCCGTGCTGCTGCGCGGCTTGGCGGACCTCGACGGCCCGTGCCCCGACGGCCGCGTGCTGCGCCGCGGCGACTACAACAAGCCCGGCGCCGTCGTCGCGCCCGGCGTGCCCGAAGTTCTCGCCCCGGCCGGCTATCGCCTGCCCGTGCAATCAGGCCATAAAACCTCGGGACGCCGCCTGGCCCTGGCCCGCTGGCTGACCGACCATCCCCTCACGGCTCGCGTCCAGGTGAACCGGATGTGGGCGCAGCATTTCGGCCGGGGACTTGTCGCCACGCTGGCGAACTTCGGCGCTTCCGGGGCGAAACCATCGCACCCCGAGCTGCTCGACTGGCTGGCCACGGAATTCGTCCGCACCGGTTGGAGCATGAAGGCGATGCACAAACTGATGGTCACCGCGACGGCGTACCGGCAGTCATCCGCGGTGGACCCCGCCAAGCGCGCCGCCGACCCGCAGAATGTCCTACTCGGCGCCTGGCGGCCGCGCCGTCTCGAAGGCGAGGCGGTCCGCGATAGCATCCTGGCCGTGTCCGGCAAGCTGAACCGCCTCAGCTTCGGCCCGCCCGCTGCCGTCGTGCCCAAACCGGACGGATCGGTGGAAACCAAGGACGACGCGCAGGGCAATCGCCGCAGCATTTATCTCATTGTCCGCCGCAGCCAGCACGTCACCCTGCTCGATCTGTTCGACACGCCGATGATGGAGATCAACTGCCCGGAGCGGAATGTGTCCACGGTGCCGCTGCAGGCCTTGGCCATGCTGCACGGGCCGTTCACACAGGCCAACGCCGCCGCGCTGGCCGACCGTATTTTGAAATCCGCGCCGGCCAACGACGACGCCCGCATCCAGCTTGCTTTCCGCCTGGCGTTCACGCGCGAGCCGCGGGCGAATGAGTTGAAGCTGATCCGCGATTTCCTGCGCGAGGCGATGGCGGAGCATCTGAAAAAGCTCCCTGCTCCCGGTCGTGGCGAAACCGCAGCGGCGGAATACGCCGCCTGGACACAGGTGGCGCTGGTGTTGTTCAATAGTAACGAGTTCTTGTACGCACCCTGAAAAGCATCCCAACAGGCGAAGGACGGAAAGATGCCAACTGGAAGCTGGCGCTTCAAAATCGCCTTATCGCGATCGGCGTGGGATCGGTGACTGAGGTGGAGCCGCGGACGGAGTGAACATGTCCCTCGCCTTGGATGAACGCCAGCTGCTGCCCCGGGGCATACACGACGCGTCGCTGGGGGAAGTTGATGAACTTTTCGCTCGGTTTCAGAAAAGTGACCGGCGATTACGGCTGTTCAAGAAGCTGCGCGACTACCTGAAAGCCCTCAAAAGTGCGAATTGTGGTGTCACCGTGATCGTTGATGGCAGTTTCGTGATGGGTTGTGTGGATGAACCCGAGGACATCGACTTGATCTTGGTCCTTCCCGCCGATTGGAATATGGAGACGGACTTGAAACCCTACCAATACAACCTCATTTCCCAGCGGCGCGTAAAGAAAGATTTTGGTTTTGACAATTTCATTGTTCGAGAGGGTTCGATTGATGAACAGGACTGGGCGCGGTTCTTCTCTCGGGTTAACGTAAAATGGTGCGAGCGGTTCGGCTGGCCAGCCAAGACCAAGAAAGGCCTCCTGAGGGTGACCATATGATCCACAATGACGAGCAACTTGCGGTGGTGCGCGAGCAGCTGGCCATCGCAGAGCATGCGCTCAAGGCGCTGCGACAACAGGTGAAGAACCCGCGCAATTTCGCCGTTTTCTCCGAGGGCCCTGTCCACCAGATCAAAGAGCTGAAAGGGGAGATCGAGGCCTACCAAAAAAAAGCCAAACCAAAGGCGAATAGCTCGGCCAAGAAGAGGAAGGCGAAAAAGCAGGAAAAGGTGTGAATCACAGACCGCCGGTGGCCACGATGCTCCTGAGGAAAAAGAACGGCTCAAGGAAGAGTTTGAGCAGGAAGAGATCTGGATCATCCAATATGAGGGCCGTCGAATATGATACCTCGGCATAAAAGAGGCAAGCTTTCGACACCATCCTCAGCCCTGGTAACTGAGATGGGTAAACGTGTCCTTTTCCGGATCGGCGGGCGTTTCTTTGAGCTTGGCCAGAATGAGCTCCGGGCATTGCTCGGTCTGCCTGCGGGACCTTCCGGGTTGGGGATCACTATCGACCGGGAGCGTTTCCGCTTCGAGTTCGCCGCAGACGATCAAGCCGTGGAGATTACAGCGAAGCAGTTGTATCGACGTCTGGCGCTGCGGGCAATCGCTTAACACGGCGAACCGCCGCTGGCCGTTTTCGGTGAATAGGAACCAAACCAAACATGATTCAGGGACAATCGTTCGCGGGTCAGAACCTGTTGCACCAGCTCAGCCGCCGCGATTGGATGTCGCGCACGGCCACCGGTTTCGCGGGCCTGGCGCTGGGCGCGCTTCTAGCCGAGGAGCGCGCCGGCGCCGAGCCGGCAGCCAGCGATACCCTGCCACAGCCGCACTTTCCACCCAGGGCCCGCGCGGTCATCCAGCTTTTCCAGCATGGCGGCCCTAGCCACGTCGATCTCTTGGATCCCAAGCCGGAGCTGAACCGCCGCAATGGCCAGCCGATGCCGGATTATTTCACCGACCGGGTCCGGCTCACGCAGCACGGCAACCTGCTCGGCACGCCCTTCCGCTTCCTGCGCTGGGGCCAGTGCGGCGTCGAATATTCGGAAATCTTGCCGCACACCGCTTCCTGCGCCGACGACATCGCCGTCATTCGTTCGATGCACACCGAGCACAACAACCACGAGCAAGCGCTGTGGATGATGCACACCGGCCGGATCGTGTCGGGCCGGCCCACGCTGGGCGCCTGGGTGAATTATGCCCTCGGCGCGGAGAATCAGAACCTGCCGGCCTACGTGGTGCTGCGCAATGATTCCAGCCTGCCCACCGACGGCGCCCGCAACTGGTCGAGCGGTTTCTTGCCGCCGCGCTACCAGGGGGTCCATTTCCGCCACACGGGAACGCCCGTCCTGTACCTGCAGCCGGCGACGCCGACTTCGGAGCGGACCCAGGAGCTGCGCCGCGACCTCCTGCGCCAGCTCAACGCCGAGCACCAGGCACGCCATCCGGTCCTCGCCGACGATCTGGAAGCGCGCGTCGCCAGCTATGAGATGGCCGCCCGGATGCAGCTACACGCCTCCGAGGCCCTGGACCTGGGTCGCGAGACGACCGCGACCCACGCCCTGTACGGCATCGGCGAACCGACGACCGATAGCTACGGCCGCCGTTGCCTCATCGCCCGCCGCCTGGTCGAGCGCGGCGTCCGCTTCGTGCAGATTTTCGTCGAGAGCCAGATCTGGGACACGCATTCGCGCAACGCCGAGGGCACGCGCAAATGCTGCCAGCACACGGACAAGCCGATCGCCGCCCTGCTCAAGGACCTGAAACGCCGCGGGCTTTTGGACAGCGTGCTGGTAGTGTGGTGCGGCGAATTCGGGCGCACGCCGGTCAGCCAGGGCGGCGATGGCCGCGACCATCACAAGCAGGGCTTCAGCGTTTGGCTGGCCGGCGGCGGCATCAAGGGCGGCCAGGCCTACGGCGCCACCGACGAATTGGGCTACCACGCCGTCACCGACCGGGTCATGGTCGCCGACTTGCACGCCACCATCCTGCGCCTTCTCGGCCTGAATCACCGCCGCGTCACCTACTTCCTGCACGGCCGGGATGAGCGCCTGACCGACGTTTACGAGGCGCGCGTGCTCCGGCCTTTGTTGGGGTAGGTTTAGCTGATTCGCGATCCGAACCGCTATCACCGTGGTATGACGCCCAAGACGGTGGCCGGAGGCGACTCGTTTGCATCTGGAAGAGACGGACCTTAAGCGGGGACCAGGCTCGGTCGAAAAAACACCATATCATATTCGACCGGGCCAATGGTAGCTCGGTTGTGGCGGTTTTTGCGGACTGGATTTGGGCGGGGAAGGGCCGCACAGGTTGGCGAACGGCAATGGCCGAGTGGCTGCGCGACCCTTGTTCGCCAAGATTCGGGTGGTTTGCACATTCGTCTTGCTTCCGTGGTTCGTCTCTCTTGCGACCCAATCCACCAGATGCCAGCCGTCACCGCCGTTTGGGCAGGAGAGATCGTCGAGGTCGATGAGACCAACGGGAGATAGTTCGTTTCGGTCACCAGCCCCGATCCTCCTCGCCTTGGCACGTTCTTCGTGCGGCTTGGAGTTCCTGGCCGTCACGGCAGGCGAATCAAGCCAAAGCCGGTTTCCCAGTCATGGCCGGGGGGTCCCAGGTCATGGGCGTGGCGGCGAAGGTAGGCGCGGACTTGATCCGCGGTCCAGTCGGGGTGGCGCGACCACACCAGGGCGGCCAGGCCGGCCGCTTGCGGGGCCGCCGCCGACGTGCCGGCGAACGGCCGGGCTCGGCACAGGCTCGCAAACGGCACCCGCGCCACCAGGTCCGGTTTGGGTTCTTTCGAGTTCGGCCCGCACGAGCTGTAAAACAGCCGTTGGCCGTCCTCGTCCACCGCGCCCACCGCGTCAACGCGGGCGCCGTCGCCGGGGAAGGGAATGCTGCCTCGGCTGGTGTGCCGCTCCAGCGTGCCTCCCAGGACGGCGAGGTGAAATTTTTCTCCATTACCCCCACTTCCCCCCCTTTGGAAAGGAGGGGTGGGCCCGCCGCGAATGCACACCTGATAGGAATGCCCCGGATCAGGATCGAACCGGACGACGGCCGATCCCCAGCCGGAATCGCCGGTGACCTTCTTCTGAAGGGTTGCCTGGCCCACCGACTTGCCGGTTTGACTCGTGTACACCTGAAGTTCATAGGTGCCGGTGAGAGGCCCGTACAATTCCACCGCGACCCGATCGGCATCCCAGGGTTTGAGGCGATTGCTCGTATGGCCTGGGGCCCACTGGTGCCGGCCGGAATCATCAGGACGGAAAGGACCATGCCAGTGGCGCTGGGCGATGTTGCCGGCGCTGGCAAAGCAAAGCAGATCGCCCGGTTTGGCGCCCGACCCGAGGATCTGGTTCAAGGCCAGGTGAATGGGGCCGCCGCCTTCACCGTCGCTCCAGCTCGGCATGATCAACGAACAAGACAGGATGCGGGCGCCCTGGCCCTTGGCCCAGCGCGCCGCCTCGAGAAAGGCCTGCGGATCGTCGTTTTCCCAGGTGGCCAAAAGAAGGCGGGCCTCGGGGGCCAGGGCGTGCAGGACCTCGGCGCAGAGGATACCGTGCTGGCTATCGCGGGCTTCGAGATTACCGTCTTTGCGGAAGGACTTGACCTGGAGTTGGGCGGGCAGTCCTTTGCCGAGGAAGTTGTGGTAGCCGCGAAAACCGCTGTCCAGGACGGCAATGGTCACGCCCTGGCCGCGGCCAAAATCTTTGTGCCAGCGCTCGACGCCCAGCTGGGCTAAATGCCGCGACCGCTGCACGGCCGGCGCTTCGAAAAGAGGCGCCACCGATTCGGGCGTGGCCTGTTCGGCGACCGCATCCCGGGGTTGGCGAGAAGAATAGCCCACCCGCTCCTGGAAAGTCACGCCGGCCAGGACGAGCACACAACACAGAAGGCCGTGGCGCAACCAGCGGCGGACCGGCGGGAGGGAGGACCAGGGCGGCATGACGTAGGTTCCCAGGAGCGAAAGAGCTTGCCTCGCCTTGACTTATCGGCGGGGACGGGGCGAGGGCAGCAAGTTGGATGAGCGAAATAAAAGAAGTCGAAGCGCCGAAGAAAAAATTTTAGCGGCTGCGCCGATTTTGCCGCGAAATCCAGTGCGCGGTAAGTAGCCGCATTCGCCAGAATGCGGGAGGACTGCCTGGGCCTCACAGAAGTCGAAGCGCCGAGGAAAATTTTAGCGGCTGCGCCGATTTTGCCGCCAAATCCGGTGCGCGATAAGTAGCCGCATTCGCCAGAATGCGGGAGGAATATGCCTGGGCCTCACCCGCATTCTGGCGAATGCGGCTACGATCGCTGATAAAAAGGTTCCCAAGACAAACTTCTTGCACATCGCCGGTGATCCGGGATAATCAGGACCAGCCCAAGCGAGGAATCCATGAATACCGATCGGGCTTTGCGCGAGCACGTGCTGTATCTTCTGGGCGGCGGCGGGGCGCATCTGGATTTCGACCGGGCCATCGCCGATTTGCCGGAAAAGCTGCGCGGCGTGCGGCCGGCGGCGTTGCCGCATTCCGCCTGGCGGCTGCTGGAACATCTGCGTATCTGCCAGTGGGATATCCTCGAGTTCTCGCGTAATCCGCGACACGTGTCCCCGGAGTTTCCAGAGGCTACTGGCCCACCGGCGACGCGCCGCCGGACTCGGCCGCCTGGGACCGTAGCGTGGCCGCCTTTGCCGCTGACTTGAAGGCCATGCAGGAGCTGGTCGCCAACCCGGCCACCGACCTGTTCGCCCGCATCCCCCATGGTGACGGCCAGACCATTCTCCGCGAGGCCCTGCTCGTGGCCGATCACAACGCCTACCACCTGGGCCAACTGGTGATTGTTCGCCGGCTGCTCGGCGCCTGGAAGGATTGAATGGCTGGGAAAATCCGCGGATTAGACAAACATCTCACCCCCCCGTACCGATCGATTCCGCGACTGCGTTGGATCGGTACGGCGCGATGTTGTAAGGTCTTTTCGGATCGCGCCTTTCACGCACGCCGCGCTCCGTACCGATCAATTTTCCGCGTGAGGGGGCGGGGAAAAAGGGGACGCGGACGGGACGCGGACCTTTTTTCGGCAGAGCTGGCCCAGCAAAAAAAAGGGGACGCGGAGGACGCGGACCTTTTTTCGGCAGAGCTGGCCCATCCATCCTCAAAAGCAGGGCCCTCGCCGCCTCGTGCGGCGAGCCTAATAACTTTCCCGCCACCCACCCCCCACTCCCCGACCGCCTCCTTGCTCCCAAGATTTCGCCGCGTCCGTGCGGCGACGACATCCATGCCAAGATCCAAATCCTTTACCCGCTAATTCAACGAAGGTGTTCTTCCAGTTCAGGCTGAACCAAAACACCCGTTCATCTCCCTTTCCGCGAGAGCGGCCTACAGGCAATCGAAAACGGCAGCGCGCCTATGGGAGGAGATGACAATGCCCCGATCCGTCAGTGGAGGCGACGGGTTTGCCGCTCACAACCGCGTCGATGAGCGTCTGCCAGGACCTCTGGGGCCACGATGCCGTTTTCAGTGTCAGTCGTAGTCAGTTGTACTCATGATGACACGCACCGGTGGCACGCCCATGGCGAGTGCCGTGGGGCAAACCAGGGAACCTTTGCAAACCCTGTCTTGCAGCGATAGCAGGCAAGACTGGTTGTGGACCGGATTCTGAGGGCTTTTTGGGCTTTTTCGGGTTCTTTGAAAGCTCTGCCTACGGGCTTGGCAACGCATTTGGAGGTCAGCCTTTCCAGGCTGACCTCGTTTGACCAGATTGATTGACATTGGGCTAGCTCGGTCAGGCTGGAAAGCCTGACCTACTATTTCGTTGCAAAGCCCCCGCGAAACTGGGAAATCTTTGGGGCCGGGGAACGAAAGAAATAATAGGGAATCGGACTACCGGCTTGCATCTGGTCCGGGGCGAGTATAGAATACTTTTGGCATTGTCTAAATTTAGAGTCCCTTGGAGACTCCATTCCTATCCTGGGGTTTAAGAAACAAAAAAGGAGCATTCCCATGAGTTACGCAATGGAAGCACCCATTGCCGTGCGAGCGAGTGAAAGCGCTCGCGCCGCGTTCATTCGCCGGACCTACGCCCACCTGGCGGGGGCCATCCTGGCGTTCATTTGCCTAGAAGCGCTTTTGTTACAACTTCCGGGGATTGAACGAGTGGTTGGCTCTATGCTAAATGGATCATGGTTGATCGTCTTGGTTTTATTCATGGGTGTAAGTTGGCTTGCCAATATGTGGGCCCATTCCGAAACCTCACCGGCCGTGCAATATTTTGGCCTGGCCATCTACACTATTGCCGAGGCCATTATTTTCCTTCCCCTCCTCTATATTGCCAAGTATTTTCATGGCGACGCTATTCCGACGGCGGGAATACTGACCCTGGCGGTATTTGGTGGTTTAACGGCCACGGTTTTCGTCACGCGCAAGGATTTTTCCTTCCTTGGACCCATCTTGTTCGTGGGCAGCCTGATGGCCTTAGGTTTCATTGTTTGTGGAATTGTTTTTGGCTTCTCTTTGGGCTTGGTGTTTTGCTTCGCCATGGTCGGTTTACTTAGCGGCTACATCCTCTTTTACACCTCCAACGTAATTCACCACTACCGGACGGACCAGCACGTGGCCGCCTCCCTGGCCCTATTCTCCAGTATTGCCACCCTGTTTTGGTACATCTTGCAAATAGTCATGGCCAGCCGGGAATAGGTCGAAGTCGAAAAACAAGCTCAGGCCGCCGGGTGATTCCGGCGGCCTTTTTGTTTGCTCCGGCAATTCCTGCCGCCGCAGCCGCTCGACCGCGGCTGTTGAATAGTTTGAATACCAAGGAATTCCTGTTCAATCATTGAGCTGGCTGCCGCGGCGCTGCTCGAAAAGCAGAATTTGCCGTTTCTTTTCCAGGCCGTAAAAGTAACCGCCCAGGCCGCCGTCGGCACGGACGATGCGGTGGCACGGGACGAGCAAGGCGACGGGGTTTTTGGCGCAGGCGTTGGCGACGGCGCGGACGGCGCGGGGCCGGCCGACACGGCGGGCCAGCTCCTGATACGAGCAGGTCCGGCCGCGCGGCACGCGCCGCATTTGCTGCCAGACCCGCTGTTGAAACGGCGTCCCCGCCAGAGCGAGCTTGATGCGGGCGGCGCTGCCCTGGCCGGTCAGGGCCGCGTGGATCTGCTCCAGGATCGGGCGCAGGCCGCGCGCATCGTGCACCAGGCGCGCGCCGGGATAAGCGCGGTGGATTTCTTGCAGCGCGGTGAATCTTTTGTTCCCTTCCCGCAACCGCAGGGCGCATACCCCGTGGCCGTTGACCACGACCAGAATCTTGCCCATCGGCGTGGAACCTTCCGCATAGCGGAGGATTTCGAAAGAATGGTTCATCGGAGACCTCAAGATGATTGTAGCAGGCACTGCAGGCTTGCCTTCGCTCCTCCGCCTCGCGCCACAGGGCGCCAATAACCTGATTTGCCTAACGATCCTAACTCCGGCGCCTGTTCGATTCTAGAAAAATTTGATCCCGGCGAGCTGACGCGGCCGTTGGCTCCTTCGCCGTGCCGGCCCGCCGGCGTCCAGGGCACAACTGAACTCCCCGGGAGTAGCCACCCCAAGTGCCCTACAGGATCGCAGTATCTCAAAACTATTTTGAGATGCAGGGGCCGGACCTGGCGTATCTGGGCAAGGATGCCAAGGCCTACGCGGGCTGGAAGT
>CAZFGM010000082.1:0-14786 GCA_964518515.1 uncultured Alcaligenaceae bacterium
AATCCGAAATCCGAAATCCGAAATCCGAAACAAATTCGAATATCAAAATCCGAAAACCAAAATTCTAATAATCGCCGGTTTCGGATTTCGCTATCCCTACAGCCAAATCCGAATTTCGAAATCGGAAACAAATTCGAATATCAAAATCCGAAAACCAAAACTCTACCGCCGGTTTCGGATTTCGCTATTCGGATTTGTTTCGGATTTCGCTATTCGGATTTCGGATTTTATCTATTTATCCTCCGGATCGCGGACTTCGACGCCGAAGCCCGGATCACGGGCCAGGCGCAGCAAGGTGGCTTTCACCGCCGCGCCGTCCCAGAAATTCAAGGCCAGGGCGACATAAGCCCGCAGCCCCTGGTCCTGGGCCTCGGCGCACTTGGCCAGCACCTGATCGACGAGGACGATGCCCGCGGCCGGGGCCTTGCGGTCCAGGTAGTGCAGGCCATGGCGGGCCCACAGGCCGCGGGTGGTGTCGGCGTCCCCTTCCTGGGTCAGCCGATCGCGAATCGCTTGCTGTTGTTCGCCGGATAGCTTGGAAAACTCCTGGCAATGATTGCCCAGATTGGCCAGGGCGTAGACGGACTGCCGGCGGCGCAGGGTATTGCCCTGAAAATCCGGGCTGTCTTCCTTCAAGGCAATTTCACTGAGCAGGGGAACACCGACGGCGAACGGGAATTCCCCGAGAGTTTGCTGGAGAAACAAAACCAGTTTGCGCTGGGGATCCAACTTTCGCCAGCTGCGGTCCTTTTCCTCTTGCGTGGTCAATTTCTTGAGGCGATCCAGATGGCGTTTTTCTTCGTCGGCGAGCTCGTCCAGGGCGTTGCGCAGGCGCTCGGCCAGATCGAGGGCGAACTTGGCGTCGGCCCGGAGGGGACTGTCCTTGCGTTTGAGCACCTGGGCCAGGTCATTGGCGCCGCGCCAGCGAACGTCGGCGTTGTCGCTGTCGAGTTGACGGAGGAAAGCCTCCGGCGTCTGGCTGCCGCCGAACAGGTAGCGAAAGACCAACAACAGCAGCACGGCCACGGCGACAATCAGCCCCGGCACGAAAAAGAGCTGGACGATGTAGCGGCCCGACGGCGGCGTCACCGGCGGCAACCCCGGCGCCCGATCCGCAGGAACCGGGGAGGGAGAATTCGGCGGTTGTGAGGCTGGTTCCATGACGGCTCGCAATCATTGGGGCGGCGGAAAGTCCCGTTTTCCGTAATGTCATTGATAGGAAAGAAGGTAGCGAAGCGGCAACCATGCTTTGGGTGGGAAAGACTTGCATCTTCACAGGAAACGCGCCAAGATGATGAGGCAATCCATCGCGTGGTTTCGTCTGGTCCGCCGGCGCGGCCGCATGAATTTGTGGGAATATACTTTGGAAGTGAAAGGGTTGAGGTAAAAAATATCTCCACAAAGGAAGAGATGTCATGTTCGATTGGTGGACCGGACTCAACACGTGGCTCCGCTTTGGCGTAGCCGGGGCCTTTCTCCTGGCTTCCACCATTCTTTGGTTGGTTGGTTATTTTTGGCCTTGGGGTTGGGTAGTCGGTATTATTCTTTTGCTTTTTTCATTTCCGAACGATGCCCAGCGAAGAGGCTACCATGATTTTTGACCAAGGAAGTCTTTCGGAACTTTTCTTCCCCTAGGAAGTTTCACTCCGCTCAAAGAAACCTGTGGCGGGGGCAGTGCGAGACCGGAGGTTTCCCGAAGGTCCCAAAGTCAAGGGGCCGATTGCCGTGAACTGGGGGAAAAGGGTTATCGCGGCACCAAGGGAATCTGCTGGGCGGAAGCCTCTTCCTGGGCGGCCGTCTCCTTGGGCAGCGGGTGGGGCGGCGACGGCGGAAAATATTGCGGCGGATGCCGCAAGTAGTGCGGGCTCGGCAGCGTCAACCCCGTTTCCGGGTGATAGGTCTGGCAGCCAACCAATAGCCCCAGGCCGAAACTGGCTCCGACCACGTAACGCCAGGCACGATTCATGGCATCTCCTGGTTCGGGCGGGCCACGCCTGCCCCGCCTCCGGAATTCGCAAGGATGGAATCTCTTGTTTTATCGGCGGGTCCGGAAGGAAAAGATCAAAAATATTTTTCCTTCCTGGAAAAAAACTAAAGGATTGCTAGGAAGAAGGGGCAAAAGGGCGGCGGTAGAAAACCTGGTAATTTGGGGTATGAGCCGCTTGAAGAGAAGGTTGGAGTGGCGGCTCGACGCCGCTTTGGGGATGGAAACGCGGCGCCGCTTGATACATGGGTCGGCGAGCCGAGCTGCGTAAGCAGCCGGGTTGAAGTGCCCGCAACCCGGCCCCTTACGGGGCTCGGCTCGCCTAAGACGTGTCTCAATCTGGACCGCGAGGAGTATAAAGGAGGCCGGGGTGGTTCCCGCGCGGAAAAATGGCACGAGGGGAGTTTTCCCTCTCGTGCGCTGGCATGAGAATGTTAACCCGTTGCCTGTCCGGATCATTCGCGCTGCTTCAGCGCGAGCCACCTGGTCGGAGGCTGCTCCCTGGGTAAACACCGGCTTGGTGGAAGCGCCCTTTGATTTTTGCGGCCACGTCCGGCGTTTGCTGGCGGATATCGTGGCGCGCTGCGAAGGGTTTGGGCATATCCAGGTGCCGCAAATTCTGCTGGGGGTGACCCTGGCGCGGAGCGGGCTGGCGCACGGATTGCAAGCGCGGGTGACGCCGTTGCGGTTTGCCGCCGGCCAGTTGCGCCGCCAGCGCCGCGGCGTGACTTATCAGGTTCAGCGCTTCTTTTTGGGCGACACGGAATTATTGTACTTCTTGACCTTCTGCTTGCCGCGCTTTCTCGATCAGGATTTCGACGCCAAATTCATCACGCTGTTTCACGAGTTGTACCACATCGGTCCGTCGTTTGACGGCGACCTGCGGCGGCACGACGGTCGCTATGCCCTGCATTCGCGCAGTCAGCGTGCCTACGATCGCCGCATGGCCGAGTGGGCCCGCAAGTACCTGGCGGGAAAACCGGACCCGGAGCTGCACTCCTTTCTCCGCCTGGATTTCGCTCAGCTGCAGCAGCGCCACGGCGGCGTCTGGGGCATCGCGGTGCCGCGTCCCAAAATCCTGCCCGTCGCGGCTGCCCCTGTTTCCCCAAACTCCGTAGTTTGAAGTCACCTTTTCCACGGGCCGGGTCCATATTGAAGATCGGGGCCGGTCCGTGTTATTTTCCCTCACCAAAGCCGCAACAAGGTAGTAAGCACACTCCGTGTGCCGTTAGGGCACGCGGAGCGTGCCTACTACAACAATCTCGGAAAGGATTCTTGATGGACCAGGCGGGAAGCAAATTCGGGAAGATATTTAATGCGCCGCGCTGGCCGTGGTGGGGCCTGGTTCTGGCCGGCATGCTCGGAGGCCTGTGCTATCTTCCCTCGGTCGGCGCCGGTTTTGATTTCGCTGATGACGGCGTCTTCGCCTATCCCCAGCCGTGTTCTTCCTGGTATGAATTTCATTCGGTGGTCTGGGATAAAGCGGTGGAGGAATTTCGCGGCAAAGGCCCTTTCCGGCCGGTGGCGTGGTGGTTCTGGCAAGGCGAGGCGGAATGGTTCGCCGATCATCCGTTGGCCTGGCGGCTGTTTCGCGTGGCCTGGGCGGGGCTGGCCTGCGCCGTCTTTCTCTGGCTCTTGCAAGACCTGGGCATTCGCCCGGCCATCGCTTGTCTGGTGGTCGGCTTGGCGCAGCTCAATCCCTATCGCGGGGAAATCTGGATTGCCTTGACGCATTGTGAAGGTCTGGCCATGCCGTTTGCCCTGGGAAGTTTGCTCTGCGCTTGGCGGGCCGGGCCGGCGTCCCGGCCCTGGGCCTGGGACCTGGCCGGCATGGTTTGTGCCTTACTGGCCATTGGCTGCAAGAATGTCTTCCTGGCCGTGGTGCCGGCGCAGATGTATCTCCGCCTGGTTTCGGGCGGCATCCCCCTGTGGCAAGGAATCCAACAACACGGCTGGCGCGCGTTGCTCCTATCGCTGGTTTCGCTTTTTCCGATCACGCATTTTGTGTTGTTCAAAACGCAGGCGATCGCCCAGCCGTACCAGCTGGGTTGGGACTGGTGGCATGTGCTGGGGCAGGTTCGCTCGATGGGCGGGGCGATGAGTGTGGATTACCTGGCGGCGGTTTTGCTGGTCGGGACCGTGGCCCTGCTGTGGACGCCGCAAGCGCGGAAAGAATTTCGTCAGGTTGCCGCGCGTTACCGGCCGATTCTGGGCGCCGGATTGCTACTCTTTGTCCTGGGCGTGGGGGTTTACTCCCCCCTGCTCGGCTTGGCCGGCCGGTATACGGTACCCGGAGTTTGGGGCCTGGACCTGGTGCTGGCGGTTTTTTTCACCGCCTTGTTCGGGCTGCCGGGAACGGTCTGGAAGCGTGCGGCTGGGGTCGCCCTGGCCGGCGGCGCCGCCGCTCTGCTCGTCGCTTGTTTGGGCCGGCAGGACAAGAACGCCGCCCGCATCACGCTCTTGTGGAACGTCCTGGAATATGTGGAACAAATCGCGCCGCCGACGTCCCAGGTGGCCTGGGCCGGCGTCGACTGGTCGCAACGCACCGCCGACGACCTGGAACTTGGGGAAGGATTCCATTTCCACCTCCACTTACAGGGGCGGGGCCGGAACGCTGTGCATGTGGTTACTTACGAGGTGGCCAGCCGGCAACAACTGCACGCCGGCGCGAGCACCCAATGGCTCCTCAGCGGGTCTTGCCAACCGCCGGAAAAAGGCGCCTGGACGCTAGTGAAAGAGTTTCGCCGCCCCTACTGGTTGGGAAGACGCGATTTTTCCTGTTACCTGTGGTTCCGCAACCCGGATCAACCAGCGGAGGGGCAGGATTTAAAGTAGCAGGCACACTCCGTGTGCCGTGCCCTTGCGGACGGCACACGGAGTGTGCCTGCTACCATGGCCGCTCGCCTTAGCGGAGGAGTTGCGGGCGACCTGAACTGCGCGGTCGCCTTCGGCTCCCCGCTAAACGGTTTTTGATTGTGACGGTGTTGGACAAGGAGAACAATCGTGCCCGCCCTTTCATTGCCTTCGCCTGGCCCGTTCCCCGAAATCAGCGTGGTGGTTCCTCTCTTCAACGAGGAAGAAAACCTGGCGGAATTGTTTCGTCGCCTGGTCGCCACCCTGGAAGGTCAAGGATTCGGTTACGAGTTGGTTTTTGTCAATGACGGCAGCACGGACGGCACGGCCCAGCTTCTCGAGGACTTGCACCAGGCGAATTCGCGGGTGCGGGTCGTGCATTTAAGCCGCAATTTCGGCCATCAGGCCGCCGTCTCCGCCGGCATCGACCACGCCCGCGGCCAAGCTGTCATCTTGATGGACGGCGATTTGCAAGATCCGCCCGAGGTCCTGCCTCAGTTCATCGCCACCTGGCGGCAAGGGTACGAGGTGGTCTACGCCGTTCGTACCAAACGAAAAGAGGGGATAGTCAAGCGCGCCGGTTATGCGTTGTTCTATCGCCTGTTACGGGCGGTCAGCGACATCGACATCCCGCTCGACAGCGGCGACTTCTGCCTCATGGACCGCAAAGTGGTTGAGGTTCTCAAGCACTTACCGGAAAAAACGCGCTTCGTGCGCGGCTTGCGAACGTTTGTCGGTTTTCGGCAAACGGGACTGTGCTACGAGCGCGCCGCCCGGCATGGCGGTCAACCCAAGTACACCTTCCGAGCCTTGCTGCGCCTGGCCGTGGACGGGCTCATCAGTTTCAGCAGTTTCCCGCTCACCCTGGTCACTTATTTCGGCATGCTTTCCGCTCTGTTGGCTTTCGGCTTGATGGGCTGGGTGCTGGTGGATGCCATCGCCAGCGGCACGGCGCCGCGCGGCTGGGCCAGCACGGTGGTCGTCGTTCTGTTCATGGGCACCGTGCAGCTCATCAGCCTGGGCATCATGGGCGAGTACCTGCGGCGCATTTTCCACGAGGTGAAGGGCCGGCCGAATTACATTGTCCGCGATGTCCGCCAGCAGGCCGAGCAGGCCCAGCCTCGAGAACAGAACCCGGTCCGCCGCGTTGCCTGACGAAAAGGGAGGACCGCGATGTGGAAAGTTCTTCTCGGTATTTTTGGGGCTCCACTACTCGGAGCGGCCCTGGGAATTATGTTAGCCATGGTGTTTATGGAAAACCTGGAAAGAGGAGCCCGCGGAGGCACCGTGGCCATCCTTCACATAGCCCTTGTGTGCACCGGAGCCATCGTGGGGAGTATCAGCGGGGCCACCTTGATTATCCTGGAAGCCTTGGAAACGCGGGATCGTTTTCCCAAAGGCGATTAAAAGTTCGCTGAAAAACCCGTAGTCGCAGGCTTTAGAGCATTTCACATTTGCGTGTTCCGGGTATAGATGTACAGCATGAGCATTTAACCATTTATGCGATTATAATGCTATTGGTATCCACAGTGGCGAAACCAACCCATGGCATCCGCTGCCGTAATGGTTTTCAAGGCGTCTCCTATGGCCGCGATCAAAGCGTCCACATCGCGGGGCTTTACTTTGCGAAGATACCCCTTGATCTTCGACCACATTTGTTCGATGGGATTGAAGTCATGCGAGTCCAGGGGAGTCGCCGCCTTGAAGGGTGGTCGCCCCGTCAGCAGCTCATTGAGAATGGCGCCCAGCGCGTAGATGTCGGCAGCGGGACCGACCTCCTTGCCCATGCCGCCGGCCTGCTCCGGGGCCATGTAGCTGGGCGTGCCCATGACCGCGCCCGTCGCCGTGTGACCTGGATCGCCCAGCTTTTTTGCGAGTCCGAAATCGGTGATCCTGGCCTCGTTGCTGACCGCGATCAACAAACATCTCTTCTATTCGTCAGGCTATCCCACTCCGGTTCGCTGGCAGCGCCACCCTGGGGGGCGGGAACCAGGGTGGGGCGAGGGATAGCGCTCCCGATCCCTGGATGGCGGCGCGGCGAAAACTCGGCTGACAAAGTTCGGCTCACCGGCACGACAGTTTTTTAGCTTTTGCGCCTTTCATGATTGACATCGCAAACAGGACGTTTAGCATGGCACGTGTTCCGAAATCCCAACCCCCAGACCCGCAACCAACATGAAGCAAACTCTCCTTTTCGCCATCCTGATCACACTCACCGGCTGCAGTAGCCGCGACAGCGACAAGGCCTCGGCCAAATCCAAAGGCACGATCGGCGTCTCGCTGCTCACGCTCGACAATCCGTTTTTCAAAGTCATCGGCGACAACATCACCAGCGAAGGCAAAAAGCAAGGCTACGAGACCATCGTCGTCAGCGGCGACAAAGATGTCGCCAAGCAGAGCAATCAGATCAAGGATTTCATCGTCAAGAAGGTAGCCGCTATCGTCCTCAGTCCGTGCGATTCGAAGGCGATTGTGCCGGTCATCCAGGAGGCGAACGCCGCCGGCATTCCAGTCTTCACCGTGGACATTCCGTGCAGCGCGTCGGGCGTGAAGATCGTGACGCAGATCGCGACCGATAACTACGGCGGCGGCAAGGAGGCGGGAGCCGCCATGATCGAGGCGCTGGGCGAACAAGGTGGGGAGATCGCGATCCTGCACTTCAAGCAGGCCGAATCCTGCCAGCTTCGCGTCAAGGGTTTTCGCGAGGTGATCGATGCCCACAACGCCAAATCGCCGTTGAAGATTCAGATCGTCAAGGAACTCGAAGGCGGCGGCGCCAAGGATGTCGGCCTGAAAGCAGCGGAAGATTCCTTACAAGCTCATCCGAATCTGCGTGGCATCTTCGCGATTAATGATCCTTCCGCCTTGGGTGCCGTCGCCGCGATCGAAAAGGCGAAACGTCCCGGCCAGGTCATAGTTATCGGTTTCGACGGCCAACCCGAAGGCAAGCAAGCGATAAAGGAAAGCAAGATTTACGCCGACCCAATCCAGTTCCCCGACCGCATGGGGGTCGAGATCGTCGGGGCAATCATCCGCTACTCAAGGGGCGAAGACGTGCTGCCACAAATGCTCATTCCGACGAAGCTCTATCGCAAGGCGGATGGACTAAAGGATCCAGAGCTGAAGTGAAATGGCATTTCAACCCTTTGAAGGTGGTAGTCCACTCATGCCGATCCAGCAAAATTTTCTCCCCGATCTCGTCGGCTCGATGTCGGAGGGTGCGGCAGGTAACCCCACGGTCGCGATGATGGAGGCCGGGTTTGCGGATCGTGGCCTGCACATGCGTTACATTAACATGGAAGTGACGCCGGCGAATCTCGGTGCCGCGGTGCGCGGTGCGCTCGCGATGGGCTTTCGCGGGTTCAATTGCAGTCTGCCGCACAAGGTGACCGTGATCGAGCACCTCGACCGCCTGGGTGAATCGGCCGCCATCATGAGGGCTGTCAATTGCGTCGTCATCAAGGACGGGCAACTCGTCGGTGAAAACACCGATGGCAAAGGCTTTCTCAAATCGCTCGCCACCGCTTGCGATCCGAGGGGAAAAGCCGTGGTTCTCTTCGGTGCCGGTGGGGCGGCCCGCGCCATCGCCGTCGAACTCGGCCTAGCCGGCATCGCGAAGATCACCGTCGTCAATCGCTCCGCAATCCGCGGAACGGAACTCGTCGATCTCTTGCGAAAAAAGCTGAGGCTCGATGCGACGCTCGTCCTCTGGGAGGGCGACTACAAAGTTCCCTCAGGAACCGACGTCGTCATCAACGCCACCTCGATCGGTCTTTACGATGCCGACGCCCGGCTGAATCTCGACGTCTCGTCCCTCGATTCAGGAATGGTTGTGGCCGACGTCATCGGCAATCCGCCGCGAACTCGGCTTATCCGCGATGCTCAATCGCGTGGCTGCAAGGCACTCGATGGCCTCGGCATGCTCGTCAATCAAGGCATCATCGCCGTGCGATTCTGGACCGGCGTCGATTTGGGCGAAAAAGTGATACGCGCCGCCCTAGAAAAGGCGATCGGCCTATGACTCCCCCGCTTCTGGAGATGCGCGGAATCGTGCGCTCCTTTCCCGGCGTTCAGGCACTCCGGGGGGTCGATCTCACGCTGCATCGCAGCGAGGTTCTCGCTCTTCTCGGCGAAAACGGTGCGGGCAAAAGCACCCTGATGAAAATCCTCGGTGGCGCCTTTCCCGCGGACGACGGTTCCATCGCCATCGATGGCCGCCTTATCCGATTTCATTCGCCGCAGGATTCCCGCCGCGCCGGCATCGCTATCATCTATCAGGAGTTCAACCTGATTCCCGGATTGAACGCCGTCGACAATATTTTCCTCGGCAAGGAGATGACCCATGCCAGCTTCATCCGCCACACGCAACAGCGCCGCCTCGCGGAAGAATTGTTTCAACGGCTCGGCGTCGTCATCGACCTCGACACGCCGTGCAAGCACCTGACGACCGCGCAGCAACAATTGGTCGAGATCGCCCGGGCCCTTGCGTTCAACGCCCACATCCTCGTCATGGACGAGCCGACGGCCGCCCTCACGTCGCATGAAGTGGAATGCCTGTTCACTATCATCGCCGAATTGCGCAAGCAACAGATCGGCATCATCTATATCAGCCATCGGCTCAATGAGATCTTCACTATCGCTGACCGCATGACAATCCTGCGCGACGGGGCAAATGTCGGCGAACGGCCGTTGGGCGACATCACCCGTCAGGAAATCGTCGCGCTGATGGTCGGCCGCGAGATGGCCGGCGAATTCCCGCCGCGTTCAGTGACGCCTGGCCCGCCGCGATTGGAGGTCATCGGCTTGCGCAGTGGGTTGGCGGTTCGCGATGTTTCCTTCCACGTTGGCCGAGGCGAAATTCTTGCCATCACGGGATTGATCGGCGCAGGCCGGACGGAAACCGTTCGCTTGATTTTCGGCGCTGATCGCCGTGACGCAGGCGAGATTCGCCTCGACGGCAAGCTCCTCGCGATCCGCTCGCCGCACGACGCCATCGCGGCAGGCATCGGCCTTTTGCCCGAAGACCGCAAGACGCAAGGGCTGGTGCTGCGGCATTCGGTGCGTGAGAATTTTTCTCTGCCGAATCTGAATCGCCTCGCGCTCGGTGGCTTCGTCCGCGCTCGCCAGGAACGCGACGAATTGGGCTATTACATCGACAAGCTCAAGATCAAGGCTGCCGGCATGGAGCAGCGCGCGGGCAACCTGTCCGGCGGCAATCAGCAAAAAGTGGTCCTGGCCAAGTGGCTCGCCCACCATTGCGAAGTGCTGATCTTCGACGAGCCGACGCGCGGCATCGACGTCGGCGCCAAGTACGAAATCTATCTGCTCATGAACGAGCTGGCCGCCCAGGGGAAATCTCTGATCATGGTCAGCTCGGAGATGCCCGAAGTGCTCGGCATGGCCGACCGCGTCCTCGTCATGCACGACGGCCGCGTCACCGGCGAAGTCGACCCGCGCCGCGCGGACCCCCAGGAGATTTTGAAACTCGCGATGGCGTAACGGAGCCCCAGGAAAATTAACGCTTCCGAGCGCACGGAGTAAGCGGTTTGGTTCGGTCGTTTACTTCGTGCGCGGCTCTTACAGGTAGGCGAAATTTTTTTCGCGCTGCGCCTAACGAAGGAGATGATCGGTTGGATTCTATCTCTTGCAGTTGGCGGCTCGCGTCGGTAGGCTAAAACCGTTGTTGGAATTTACACGGATCAGGAAGTGAAGCATCCGCTGTAGATTGGAGGAATGCCATGAAAAAGCAGGAACTTGAAGAACGTGTGGCGTCGCTGGAGAAGAAAGTCGCTGATCTGGAAAACTCGCTCAATGGCGCCCACCAGGCCGATTGGCGGCGTGCCGTTGGCATGTTCACCGGTGACGAGGGAATGAAGCGAGTTGATGAAGAAGCCCGTAAATTCCGTGAACGAGATCGGCAGAAAGCACGTCGCGCGGAAACCAAGAGCCAGCGCAAATCATGATTTTGTTGGATTCCGACCACTTGACGATTCTTCATTACCGCGAGCATCCGGGTTGTGGGGCGCTCGAAAATCGGCTCCTTGCTACTGGTGAGCAGATCGGCATCACCGTCATTAGCATCGAAGAACAAATGCGAGGCTGGCTGGCCGAAATCACAAAGCGTCACGATGTTTTCCAGCAAATCTCGGCATATGATCGCCTCATCACGATGATGCACTTTTTCCGGCAATTCACCAGCAGGCTGGACGAAGCTGCTGCCAACGAGTTCGCTCGACTCAAGAAATTGAAGATCCGCGTCGGCACACAGGACCGCAAGATCGCGGCGATCACTCTGGCAAACCACGCATTGCTGTTGTCCGCCAACTTGCGGGACTTCCAGAAAGTGCCTGGACTGCGAGTCGAAAACTGGCTTTCGTGATGACGAAAATGGTAACTGCGAGCGAATGCACTGCTGTTCGCCAGCAGGCCTTGGCCGGCCCGCTAACGGCGGAGATTTCTGATGCGGAAACAATTCCTTTCCCGCGTGCTTTCCGACTACGGCGTTGTCCTGCCGCTGGCGATTCTCTGCACCTTCTTCAGCGTGGCGACGCTCAACGACCAGTTTCCCACCGGCGAAGCCGCCGCCCGGCAAGTCGCCGTCACGATCGACCGCTCCGCCCGCGTCGTCATCGTCGTCCGCGATCATCCCGATGACATCGACTTCGCCGAACATCTTCAGACCGAAATCGCCAAGCCGAATGTGGCCGCCGTCGTCCGGGGCGAACCCAAAGACGCACGCGAGACGCTTCGGAAATTGAATCAAAAGATCGACGTCATCGCGTGCACGCAGCAGACGGCCAGCTGGCATTCGCTAGCCGATCTATCGAATGATTACCCTGCCCTGGGAAACCCGCGCATCGTGCAGCCGACACCGTACCTTTGGCCAGACTTTTTGAAACCGACCAATTTGCGAAACATCGCGAGCCAAATTTCGATCATCGCCATCATCGCCATCGGCATGACCATGGTTATCATCACGGGCGGCATCGACCTCTCGGTCGGCAGCCTGATCGCCCTTTCGTCCGTCGTGGCGGCAACCCTGATGCGTGACTACTGCGGAGGCAAGGGCGCCCAACCCCTCGGCATGATCGCCGCCAGTGCCGCCGCGATCCTCGTTTGTGCCGGGGTTGGACTCTTCACCGGGGCGGTCATTCGAAGTTTCGACGTTCCCCCCTTCATCGTGACGCTGGCAATGCTGCTGATCGGCAGCGGACTCGCCGGAGTGATCTCGCAGGATCAATCGATCAACGATGTCCCCAACTCGTTCGCCTGGCTGGGCCGGGGCGCCGACCTTTTCAATCTTCCCAACGCCGTCGTCCTCATGATTGTGCTCTACATGGCGGCGCACATTCTCATGACGCGAACGCGCCTGGGCCGCTACATCTACGCCGTCGGTGGCAATCGCGAGGCCGCCCGGCTCTCCGGCGTGCCCGTTGGGCGGATCCTCATCCTCGTTTACACCATCAGCGGCATGCTCGCGGGCGTCGGCGGCATCATGATGGCGTCCCAGTTCACCAGCGGTTCGCACAACTTCGGCGTCTCCTACGAGCTCTACGCCATAACCGCCGTCGTCGTCGGCGGCACCAGCCTGGGCGGCGGCGAAGGCACCATCTTTGGCACCTTGATCGGCGCCTTCACCACCGCCGTCATCGCCAACGGCATGAACCTGCTCAACGTCAAGAGCCGGCCGCAAATGATCGTCCTTGGCTTCGTCATTCTCGCCGCCGTCATCTTCGACAGCGTCCGCCGCCGCCACGTTTGATGGAAGGCAACCATGCGGATTGCCGTCGTCACCGCCACTGTCACGCAACTCGTGCTGCAGCGGCCCAGGCAGAAACAACTCCGGCAACGCCGGCGCCGGTAACGCCCGCGCCGGTGGACACGTCGGCCTTGCCTGATGACCCGACCGGAGAAACAAAGGTGTCAGGACCCTTTTTAAGGGAAGGAAGCCAGCCATCCGTCAAGCCGTCAAGCAGGAAAGACGGGGTGGAGACCTTGTAGCATCCCGTCATTCTACCCAGGGGATTATCCATATTTGTTGGATTTGTGGATAAAGGAATATCACTACCTCCATTCTCAAAGCCTTGTCCTCCGGCGGCCTGGCCAACATCACCTTCAGCACCGATTACCTAAACCTCAACGATCCCCCGGCGTCGGTGATCAATAACCTGTACACTACGAAACTCACCTTCGGTTTTGAACAGCCCTTGTGGCGGGATTTCGGGGCGGACATCAACCAGCTACTCAACCGCATCCCGAGCATTTCCGGGGCTGCCCTGCCGGCGCTGGCCGCTGCGGCGTTCAACAACAGGCAAATCGCCTCACAACAGGTCCCCTCGTTTGCCGGCACCGCCTCCGAAGGCATGTACCCTTCCCGCGCGTTTTTCGCGGCTTGGGGGCATCCGGAGCGTTGGAAAACAATCAAGGCCGGCCATCCCGTGGGAAAGGCGGCCAAACCTGAAAAGTCCGCGCTGGGTTCCAGGCCCCTCGGTTCCAGGCCCCTCGGTTCCAGGCCCCTACTTTTTCCTCCCACTCTCCACCAGCGCCAGCATCGCCCCGCGGACCGCCTCGGACAGTCCAGGCCAGGCGTCAATAACGCGGGCCAAGTCGTGGTCGATGTTGGTATTTGTTGGGTTCAGTGCGCCGGATTTTGCGCCGCCTGTGGCTGAATTTGTAAGATTCCCAGGGGAGTTCTGGCCTGCGGATCCTTACCGGGGAAAAGATGCGGAGAATTGCCCCGCGGGTCCAAAAACCGCCTGTAGCAGCTAAGGCGGGGAGGAGGGCCCTAAGCAGCGAAACCCGGATTCGGGGTTTGGTACCTTTCCGGAGCGTGGCGATCGTGCCAGCAATGCGCGCCGCCGTCCAGGCCGGCAGAAAGAATTTCCCTTATGGCCGATCAATGTAGACGCCGCGGAATCCGACTTGGGTAAAGGAAGGACATGTCTCGGCTGGGAAGCCCAAGTCCCAGGCTCCTGTCGCGAGTTAGACGATGACCCTCTGGTGTCGTGGTTTTGCCAGCTTTGTGGCGCTGGCGGGTTGTGCCGTTTTTGCGCCGGCCCAACCCCCCAAAGCATTCCCTCCGGAAGTGATCCAGACCAGAGCGGCGCCCCTGCTTCCCGGTTTGGGTTTTGCCCATCCCTTGCAATGCCCCGCCTTTCTGGAGAAACAATGCCAGGAGGTTCCCCAGTGGAAACGCGACCGTGTCCATATCTTCATCGTCAACGGTCTGGATCCGCTGTGCCTGGGGAACCTGAATAGCTTCGCGGCCCAGTTGCAAGAATTGGGTTTTTGCCACACCTACTTCGGGCAAATTGGCAGCGGGTCCCGATTCTGCGAGCACATTTGCCGGATTCACGCCCAGGACCCGGGCGCCCGCATCGTGCTGTTGGGCTACAGCCTGGGGGCCAATTGCGTGCGCAGTCTGGCCTATCGCCTGGATTCCTGCTGCGTGGCGGTGAGCCTTTTGTGTTACGTCGGCGGTGACACGATCTGCAACACGCCGCGCAACCGGCCGCCTAATTGCGAGTGCGTGTTGAACATCACCGGCGACGGCCTGATTTTTTACGGCCACAATTTGTTCTTCAAGGGCTGCGATCTGGACGGGGCCTGCAACCTGCGCGTCAACTGCCGGCACATTTGCCTGCCGTCGCAGCCGGAAACCATCGCCACCTTCGTGCTGGCGGTGTGTGACGTGGCCTGCGGCATTCCCGACGCGCCGGTACGGGACCAGCCGGCCTCTGGGACCAGGGCTTCCGGCATGGTAGAACCGATCATGAACCTCCACGGGACAAGCCGGACAAGCCCGTGGTATCCCGGCCCGGATTGTGAACAGTATTGGGCGAGGCATGTTTATGGCCGGCACTTTGCCGGGGTTGTACGGGACCAGCCCGCCTTTGGGACCAGGGCTTCCGGCATGGTAGAACCGATCATGAACCTCCACGGGACAAGC
>CAZFGM010000082.1:14886-15865 GCA_964518515.1 uncultured Alcaligenaceae bacterium
GCATGTTTATGGCCGGCACTTTGCCGGGGTTGTACGGGACCAGCCCGCCTTTGGGGGCTCCCGGCATTGGACCTGCCTCATACGGCCGCTGGCCGGGTTGACGCCCGGGTTGCCGCCGTAAACGGTGATTACCCCGGCGGGGGTTTGCGTGTTAGGTCCGGAAATGTTGAGAACGCCGGTCGATGGGGAGGAAACAATGGGGGAGCCGTCGGCGGAAAAACCTCGTCGTCGATCGCGCTTTTGGATTTGCCCTTCTTTTTCTTCCCGTCGCTCTTGGGATCGGTCTTTTCGCCCGGACTCGGGCCGGGGTCGGTGATTGTCGTTTTTGCAGGGTCTCGCGCAGGTCGGGCAGGAGGTCGGAGCGCTTGAGAAAAAGCAGGGCCATACTTGTGTCGATTACTGGGGCGGTTCCGCCATTACCCCGGCCGGTCCAGCTCCCGTCACGGTTCTGCGCGGGCAGGAGTAAATCAACGCCCCAACGATACCAGTCCTTGCCGCCAATGGTTTTAAGGTTGTAAAGCACGCCGACTCGCTCGACCGACCACAGGAAGTATAGGTTCAGCTTGCCTTTGGGCCCCAATCCCTTCGACGCTGCCAGCGCTCGGGTATCGTTCGGATCCGTCATGTGCCGGCCAAGAGCCTGCAAGCCAAGGGCAATACCTTCGTCTTTGGGCTTACCTTCTCCCTGTCTTATTTTCACGGTAACATGCGGCCCGTTTTGAAAGGTGTATTCAGGCAAGCGAACCAGGACCAGATCGTCCTTTTGCGAGATTTTTTCAACCCGGATCCATGCCATAATCCACCTGCTCCTCAGGAACAACCAGCGAAAACAGGGTTCCGTCAAACTGTCTTCCTTCGACGCCCACTTCGCCGCTGAATTGGCATGGGAAAATGAGACAGCCCACCCAGTTTTCCATGGTTTACCTCAGTAAAACGTCTGTGATTTTTCCTGGTATACTTTACTCACCTGGCAGATTGT
>CAZFGM010000083.1:0-15795 GCA_964518515.1 uncultured Alcaligenaceae bacterium
CGTGGACATGAAGGGTCAGGTCATCGGCATCAACACCGCCATCGCCTCGCACAACGGCGCTTCCAGCGGCGTCGCCTTCAGCATTCCCAGCAACCTGGTCAAACGCGTGGCCCGGCAAATGCTCGCCGGCGGACCCATCCCGCGCGGCTACCTCGGCATGCAGCTCGCCCTCACTTTCGACCCGGCCGAGGCCCTCAAGCTCGGCCTCGATCGCGTCCGCGGCGCTCTCGTCGAAAAAGTCTATCCCGACACCCCCGCCGCGGCCGCCGGTTTGCAAGTTCAGGACGTCGTTCTGCAAGTCGAAAATATCGCCATCAAGAGCGAGAACCACCTCATCAACCTGGTCAGCAGTCTGCCCTCCGGCCAGCGCATCCGCGTGCAAGTGTGGCGCGAGCGTACAGTGATCGCTCTGGACGCCGTCGTCGGCGACTGGAACAAGGCCCAGAGCCGCTTCCGCGCCGAGCCGTGATCTACGCTTCTTCTGGGACCTGCCCGGAAGAAGTGGCCCTTTCGGGGCAGATGAAAACCTGCCGTACCGGTCAATGGGGTTCGGGAAATTGATCGGTACGGGCAAAAGGAGAGACCCCCCGTGTGCAGGGAATTGACGCGAGTGGGTAATTGCGAGCCACAAGATCTTTTTTCCATAAGCGGTTGCGGATTGCCCCACTCGCGTCAAGGGATGCTTGTCCTTGGGATCGGCGGACAAGGCCACGCGCGAAGAATCTCCTGGCGCGTCAGCGGCTTGTCGGCGGGGGATTGACAATTGCGCCCCCTCTGGCGGGAAAATGATCGGCACGGAGCCCTGGCTGCGCGTAACCCAGGAGATGACAAGGCAACCACTCCATTTTTTCCTGTCATTCCGCCGCCGACCGGGCATAATCTACCCGTCTGACATTCCGGAAAGAGGTTCCCCATGCGCTGGTGGATGATCCTGTTGGGAGGGGTGGTTTTTTCAATTCCCGGCCCTGGCGCCGGCGAGCCGGGCAAGCCCCGCGTGCTGCCCGGCACCGAGGCCGATGGCGCGATTCGCTTGCCCAACCAGTGGGCCATCCGGCCGGCGGGCAAGCAGCTCGAGCTGGGCGATTTTCCGGTCGCCATGGCCCTGCACCCGAGCGGGCAATGGCTGGCGGTGCTGCATGCGGGCTATACCACGCATGAAGTCGTCGTCGTCGATCTGGCGGCGAAAAAGCAGCGCATTCTGTGCCGGGCCCCGGTCGAGCAAACCTTCATCGGTCTGTGCTTCGCTCCGGACGGCAAGACGCTCTACGCCAGCGGCGGCGAATTCGAAGTTGTCCACGCTTTCCCCTTTGCCGACGGCTACCTCGGCAAACCGCGGCCTATCCCGGTGGCCAAGGAAAAATTCATCGTTGCCGGCCTGACCACCGATCCGGCCGGGAAATGGCTGTTCGCGGCGGGCACCTGGGGCCATGCCGTTTGCCTCGTGCCCACCCCCCCTGTCCCCCCCTTGCCAAGGGGGGGAAAAGAGGGGGACTCTTTGCCAAGGGGGGGAAAAGGGGGGTACGCGGACCGCGTTACCATTCCCCTGGGCAAGGACAGCTATCCCTATACTTGCCTGTTCGACAAGTACCAGAACCGGCTGTACGTGAGCTTGTGGAGCAAGTCGGCCGTCGCCGTGGTGGACGTGGACCAGAAGAAAGTCGTCGCCACTTTCGCTACCGACAAGCATCCCACTGAAATGGTGCTCGCGCCGGGGGGCAAACACCTGTACGTGGCCTGCGCCAATTCGACCAAGGTGAGCGTGCTCCAGGCGGAGGACGGCAAGAACCTGCAAACCATCGCCTGCGCGCTGTATCCGAAAGCGCCGGCCGGCAACACGCCCACCAGCCTGAGCATGACGCCCGACGGCCAGCTGTTGTTCGTGGCCAACGCCGACGCCAACAACTTGGCCGTGTTCAACGTCAGCGACGCCCGCCAGGCCAAGCCGCTCGGCTTCATTCCGGTGGGCATGTATCCCACGGCGGTGCGCTTCAATCCGTTCGACAAGAAACTGTACGTGATTAATGGCCGGGGGGTCACGCCGCGCAGCAATCGCCACGGCACCAACCCGCTCATGCCGATCCGCAATTTTCCCGAGTACATCGCTGCCCTGTATCGCGGCACCCTCACCACACTCGACATCCCCACTGAAAAAAAGATGATCCAGTACACCCGCGACGCCTACCTGTGCAGCCCGCTGCGCGAAGACCTGGGGGTGACCGGGCCCGTGCCCAAGGACAACCCAATCCCCACGCGCGTCGGCGGACCCAGCCCCATCAAGCACTGCATTTACATCATTCGCGAGAACCGCACCTACGATCAGGTCTTCGGCGACATCCCGGAAGGCAACGGCGACGCCAGCCTGTGCATCTTTCCCGAAAAAGTCACGCCCAACGCCCACCGCCTGGCCCGCCAGTTCGTGCTGCTGGACAATTTCTACTGCGAGGGCGAAGTTTCCGCCGATGGCCATGAATGGTCGATGGGAGCGTACTGCACCGACTTCGTCAAGAAGGTCTGGCCGCTCACTTATCGCGGCAGCCCGCTTGGGAAGCTCAAACTCTATCCGTCGGAAGGCACGCTCGACGAAGTATCCCGGCCGGCGGGCGGTTATCTGTGGGATCGCTGTGCCGAGGCCGGCGTTTCCTATCGCAGCTACGGCGAGTGGATCGAAAACGGCAAGACGCCCAACCACCCGAGCCGGGCGCGCGTTCCGGCCCTGGAGGGCCATTTCGATCCCTGGTTCCGCGGCTACGACCTCGACTATCCCGACGTCAAACGGGCCGAGCGCTTCATCGAGGAGCTCGGCTTCCACGAGTTGAACGGCGGCTTTCCGCGGCTCACCATCCTCCGCCTCCCCAACGACCACACCTACGGCACCAAGGTGGGCAAACTCACGCCCACCGCCCTGGTTGCCGACAACGATCAGGCCCTGGGCATGGTGGTCGAGGCGGTTTCCAAAAGCAAGTTCTGGAAAGAGACGGCCATCTTCGTCGTCGAGGACGACGCCCAGAACGGCCCGGACCACGTGGATGCCCATCGCACGGTGGCCCTGGTGATCAGCCCGCACACCAAGCGCGGCTTCGTCGATTCGACCATGTATTCCACCGCCAGCATGTTGCGGACGATGGAGCTGATCCTGGGCCTGAAACCGATGAGCCAGTTCGACGCCGCCGCCCGGCCGATGTACCATTCGTTCACCGCGAAGCCGGATTTCACCGCTTACCGGCATGTCGTGCCGGACGTGGACATGAAGGCCGTCAACCCGAAGACCGCCTGGGGCGCCGACCTGTCGGAGAAATTCGATTTCACCAAGGAAGACGCCGCCGACGACCTGTTGCTGGGCGAGGTGATCTGGCGCTCGGTGCGCGGGCCGAACTCGCCGATGCCGCCGCCGGTGCGTTCGGCGTTCGTGTTTCCGCACTTGCCGGGGGAGTGAAGTGGCAAGCCCACACTGCGAGCCCGCGGGATTTTCGCGGGTTTTCGCTCTCCGCGTTGTTTCCATTAGAAGAACTAAATAAAATCAAGACTGGTTCTTCTTTCCGTGTGAGGAATGCATGGCTACTCTTTCTCCCCTGCGCGGCCAACGCCTGGTTCTCTATGACGTGCCGTGGAACCACTACGAGCGTCTTTTGCGGGTTTTCGACGAGCGGCACCTTCGGCTTACCTACGACGAGGGGATTCTGGAAATCATGACCTTATCTCCTAGACACGAAGGGATCTCTTATCTTCTAGGCCGATTTGTCGATGTTTTGACCGAGGAAATGAGCCTGCCCGTCAAGGCGGGAAGATCAATGACCATGCGCCGCCGAAAAAAAGAAAAGGGCCTGGAAGCGGATAATTGCTACTGGATTGCCAACGCCCCGCGCATGCGCCACAAAGACAAAATCAATTTTAAAGTCGATCCTCCGCCGGATTTAGCTCTGGAAACTGATATTACTCATAGCTCGCTCAATCGCTTGGCCATCTATGCCGCCCTGAAAATTCCCGAGGTTTGGCGCTTTGATGGGAAAGAGGTGTTTTTTTATGTCCTGGGTCCCAGCGGGCGTTACATCAAAGTGGAATTCAGTCCGACTTTTCCATTTCTCAAACCCCAGGATATTCTCCGATTTCTGGCGTTGCGCTCAACCCAGGATGAAAACGAAATTGTAAGGGCCTTCCGGGCCTGGGTGCAAAAGCAGGTGAAAGAAAAAATCAAGTCCTCGTTGCCCAACAATGGCCGGAACGGATAATGCGCATCCTCTTCCTCGGCGACATCGTGGGCCCGGCGGGCGTGACGTTCCTCAAGCGGGCGCTGCCGGTCGTAATTGCGCGCGAGCACATCGACCTGGTCATCGCCAATGCCGAGAACGCCTCGGGCGGGTCGGGCATGCTGCCGGGCACCTATCGCCAGCTGCGGCAGGCCGGCATCGACCTTATCACCATGGGCGATCACGTTTACAAAAAACAGGAAATCCTGTCCGTGCTGGAGACGGAGGACCGCATTTGCAAGCCGGCCAATTTTCCGCTCCAGGCGCCCGGCCGGGAATTGCTGACGGCCCCGGCGCGAGACGGCACCCCAATCGCGGCCTTCTGTCTTCTGGGCCGGACGTACATGCGGCCGGTGGATTGCCCCTTCGCCGCCGCCGAGCGCGTGTTGCAAAAGCTGGCAGGGCAGACGCGCTGCATCATCGTGGACGTGCACGCGGAAGCCACCGCCGACAAGTACCTTTTGGCCCATCATTTGAAGGGCCGGGTCAGCGCCGTCCTGGGAACGCATACGCATGTGCCGACGGCCGACGAGCAGATTCTGCCCGGCGGCACCGCCTTTATCAGCGACGTCGGCATGAGCGGGCCGTACGACAGCATCCTCGGCCGGCGCATCGACCGCGTCTTGTCCACAACGGTCACGTTCGTGCCGAGCCACTTCGAAGTGGCCGCCGGCGACCCGCGCCTGGCCGGGGCCATCGTGGACCTGGACCCAGCCACCGGCCAGGCGACGGCCATTCGCCGGATCATGGTCCGGGAATCCGATCTGGAAGACGGAGGGAGGTCGCTTTAACTTTAACCCAAGCTAATCCTGGAACGCCAGCCTGCGTCCCCAAGCAAGTCCGTGACCAAGAAAGCCCAGAGGGAGAAAGCGGCGGAGCAACCTCGCTGCGTGCTAACACGCGGCGGGGAGGCGCAGTGGCGACATGCCACAACACCGTGCATAGGTTTGCCAGGGGATGTCGTGGAGAATGATTTTCCGGGGCGGTCATGTTTGCTCTCCTTCCGGCTGCGCCTGTCTGGGGATTTCAGTCCCCGCATCATAAGCGGCCAAAGCACACCACGGTGATGTCGTCGTGCTGCTTGCAGCCGAGGAAGTGTTTCTTGACGGCGGCGGCGAGGCGTTCGCCCATGGCCTTGGGCGTCATGGGGCCGGACTTGAGGACGGCAAGGACGCCCTGCATCTGGAATTCGGCGTCTTGCTTGTTCTTGGCCTCGGTCACGCCGTCGGTGAACAGGCACAGGGCGTCGCCGGGCTCGAGGGCCACGGAAGAGGCCTCGTAAGGGATGCCGTCGGCCACGCCGAGCGGGAAACCGGCGGCGTCGCGGCTGGTGGCTTCCTCCAGCGCCCCGGTCGACTTGCGATACAACAGCGGCGGAAAATGGCCGGCATTGACGCAGGTCACCTGGTGGCCAGCCGGATCGAGCAGACAGGCGCCGAGCGTAACGAAGCGGTCGTGCATGCCGGCTTCCTGCATCAGCTCGTTAAGCTTGTACACCGCTTCGGCCAGACCGGGCTCGGTCAGCAGGGTGAAGCGGGCGTCGGAGCTGACCTTGGACATGAGCAAGGCGGCGGGGACACCCTTGCCGGCCACGTCGCCGATGAGGATGCCCCAGCGGCCGCCGGGCAAGGGAATGAAATCGTAGTAATCGCCGCCCACCTCTTGGGCCGACTCGTAATGGGCGAAGAACTCGTAGCCGGGCGGCTGGGGGGGCTTTTTGGGCAAAAAGCTGATCTGCACTTGGTGGGCGGTGCGCAGGTCGTGTTCGAGGCCGGCGCGGGCCACCAGCGTCTCGTGCATCTTGGCGTTTTCCAGGGCCACCGCCGCCTGGCCCGCCACCGCCACCAGCAACCTCAAATCTTCCTGGTTGAATTTCTTGAAGCGATCTTGCGTATCGAGCTGGATGACGCCGAACGCCTTGGCGGTGCTGCGGCCGACCACCGGCGCGCACATAACCGAGCGAATCTTGCAATCGGCGATGCTCTGGCTCATGTCGAAACGCTTGTCGGCCGAGGCGTCCTCGCTCAAGAGGGCCTCGCCGGTCTCAAGGCAGCGGTTGACGATGCGGCGGCTGAAGCGGGCGCTGGCGTCGTCGCCGCGGCGCGTCTTGATCACCTTCGGGATCAGTTTGTCTTCATCGGACAGGATGATGAAACCGCGGTCCGCCTGGCGAAAGACCTGGAACAGGCTGTCGGCGATCTTGGGCAACAACTCCTCCATGGCCAGGGTCTGCGTCAGGTCGGCGGCCAGGTTCAAGAGGAACGTCAGTTTTTCCGACGGCTGGGTTTCGAGAATCTGCTTGCTCGACTGGCTGATGGAGGCTTCCACCGTGGACGAAGCTTCTTCATCCTCCTCCTCTTCCTCGACGATGTGGGCGATGGTCTTGGCCAGGTTGGGCGGCAGGGCCGGCTTTTTCACCACCTCCTGGAAAGTCAGCAGATTGTCGCAGATCTTGATGCGGTCGTTGTCCTTGAGGAGAATCCGTCCGGTCACCTCCTGGTTGTTGACAAAAGTGCCGTTGCGGCTCTTGAGGTCCTCGATGTAGCACTTGCCCTGGTTGAGGTGAATGACGGCGTGCTCACGGCTGACCGCCGGCACGTTGAGCACGATGTCGCAGGTTTCCTGGCGGCCGATCACGTACTTCGGCTTATCCAGGGTGATGGCATTTCCCTGGTTCACCCCTTTGAGGAAGGTTAACGTCGCTGGCATTGCCACACCTGAGAAAACAAGCTTTTCCAAATAACACAAACGAATTGGTATTCTAACGTAGGCCCCAGAGGGATTCAAGAAAACTGGGTAATATAGAATGTAAGGCGGGCCTACGGACCTGCCCGTCCATTTTGTGTAGAGCAAGCGGTTCCAGAACAAATAGTTTCTATTTTCCTATCTTCTCCGCACGGCGCGGAGAAGATTTTGGTCAAGCTTGCTTGAGTGTAGTCCTCACGCTCCGCGTGAGGATTCTCGTCACGCGGAGCGTGACGACTACACTTGCGGCTCAGCCGCGTTAGGATACAGGAATAATTCCAGGAGTTCCTCGGAGTAATGATATGCCAAAAGCGAAGAATCACCAAAACGGCTACCTGGAACAGACAGTGGCCACCCTGAATCAATCGATGACCAATCTGAACCAGGCCATGGCGGCGTTTCTGGCCAACCAGACGGCGTTCTCGGCCCGGATGGCCGAAACCGATGCCCGCTTGGCTGAGATGGATCGCCGCCTCGAGGAGCGCTTTGCCCGCATTGACGAACGCTTCGCCCGCATCGAGGCTCTTCTCATAGAGCACAACCAGATTTTGCAAGCCCTGCCGGACGCCGTCCGCGACAAGTTCGGTTTCAAGATGCCTGAGTCGCGATCGCAGGAGTGATCGCCGATTCCCGGGCCCAACCTAACGGGATTAAAACAATCCCAAGATGGGGCGGCCGGTGCACAGCGATAAGGGCCGGCCCTGGGCGTCGTGCATTTCCTGGTCCAGGCGGATACCGAGGACGTCGAAGACGGTGGCGGCCAGGTCGTCCGGGGAGACGGGCAGCTCGGCGGCATAGGCGGCGTGGGCATCGGAGCTGCCGTACACCTGGCCGCCGCGGACGCCGGCGCCGGCCAGCAGAATCGACTGGCAGAAGCCCCAGTGGTCGCGGCCGGCGGTGCGATTTATCCGTGGGGTCCGGCCGAACTCGCCCATCCATACGATCAGCGTTTCGTCGAGCAAGCCGCGGCTGGAGAGGTCTTCCAGAAAGGCGGTCATCGCCTGGTCGAACGGCGGCAACAGGTGGTTTTGCAGGCGGTTGAAGCTGTCGCCGTGCGTGTCCCAGCTTTGGTTGGTGGTCAAGGCCGGCGAATTCCAGTAGACGGTGACGAGCGGCACGCCCGCCTCGACCAGCCGGCGGGCCAGCAAACAACTTTGCGCGAAGGGATGATGGCCGTACCGTTCGCGGAGGCGGGCCGGTTCGGCGGCGAGGTGGAAGGCGCGGCGGGCGGCGGGAGATTGCAGGAAGCGGAAGGCACGCTCGTAATGGCCGGTCAGATTCCGGGCGGCGGGCAAACGGGCCAGGCGGTCGCCTTCCCGGTCGAGGGCGGCTTGCAATGACTTCCGGCCCTGCAAGCGGGCCGGATTCTGGTCCGCGGGCAAGTGCAGGGTTTCGATGGAAAAATCGGCGCGGGTGGGGTCGCCCTGTACCAGGAAGGGGGCGTGGCGCTGGCCGAGGAACCCGGGTCCCTGGCCGGGGACCTCGCCGCCGCCGTCCAAGAGCAGCGACGGCAGGGAAACGTAGGCGGGCAGATCGCGCGGCTGCCGGCCGAACTGCGCCGCCGCGCAACCCACGTGCGGATAATCGTTGGGTGTCGGAAGCCGCAGCGTGCCGGGGTTGAAGTGAATGTGTCCGGTCAGCATGTGATAGGCGCTGGTACTGTGGTTGACCCCGGTGTGGGTCAATGACCGGACGATGGCATAGCGATCGGCCATGCGGGCCATCCGCGGCAGATGTTCGCTGATGCGAATGCCGGGAACGCGGGTGGCGATGGGCCGGAATTGCCCGCGGATGGCGTCGGGGGCGTTGGGCTTGGGATCGAAGGTCTCGTGCTGCGAGGGCCCGCCCCACATGAAGAGCTGGATGACGCTTTTGGCCCGCGGCCGGGGCGCACCTTGTCCCCGCGCCTGCGCCGCCAGAAGCCCCGGAAGGGTCAAGCCGGCCAGGCCCAGACCGCCGACGCGCAAGAATTCGCGGCGGGTGATACCGTCACACAACCGTGTTTGGCCGCCAATGATATGCAGCATAGCTTGGTCTCCGATCTACCCCGCAGGCTCGAAGACTCGCCTGCGGGCTTGAAAAGAATCAATCCTTGCCCTCATGAAGTGCCGTCTCACTCCCGCCGCCACCCCCGCCACCGAAGGCTTGCAATTTGTCGGTCAAATCTTCTGCCAGGTTGGCTCGTTGCAGGAACAAAAGGGCAAAGCAAGTATCCAGCGGCGGCGACTGCCCGGGATAATTAGCGCTCACCCAGAAGCCTTCCGGTCGCTGGTTAGACACCAACATGTGCATGCCCCAGGTGTACCATTCCTTGCCGTCGATTTGCGCCAAGTGGTAAAGCATGCCCACGCGCTCCACCGACCAGAGGAAATACATCTCGGACATGGGGGTGGGTTTCTTGGGATCGTTGTTCGGCGCGCCCAGGGCGGCGCCCACTCGTTTGAGTGCTTTTTGAATGGCTTCGTCGTCACGCGGTCCCTTGAAGGGGGTCGGCACGGGCGGGTTGAGGCCATAGCCGACGGCCAGGCCCAGCAGGCCGGCACAGGTCATGGTGGGCAGTTGGCTGACATTGCGGTTGGCGTCATAATTCCAGCTGCCGTCCGGATTCTGGGAATTGCGAAACCGGCGGACGACCAGGTGCAGCGAACGATCCAGCGGAAGGTAGTGGCGCTTTGCCGCCCATAAGGCCAAGACGGCAAATTGCGTGTTGGAATTGTCCGGATTGCGGAAAGCGGCCGGGTTGTGATTTTCCGGGTCGCGCAGCACCGGCAGCCCGGCGATGCGCTGCGGTAAGTCTTTTATTAGCCCGGGCTTGGCCTTTTGATAATCGGCCCACCGGGTGGTCCCCAGGTCCTTCAAGAGATCCACCAGATTTTTTTCCTCGTCAGGGTTCAATAGGGTGCAGCCGTAGTGCCAACCGCCGCCTTCCTGCTGCCCGGCAACCAGGCGCATGGCCAATTTCCGAATCGTATTCTTGTCCTTGGGATCATTGAGGCGATCCAGAAATAAAAGGTAAACCGCCAAGCCGTACGTGTCGTTTTCCTGGAGAGCCTGTTGGCGGACATAAGCGGCGGCTTTTTGGACGTGGATATCGCTGGCCGGCACCCCGCATTCCAGCAGAGTCAAGCCGCCCACGCCAGCCATGTGCGGGGTGTGGCCACCTAGCGGCCAGGTTCCTTCCTTGGTTTGCGTGCGTTTCAGATACGCCACGCCTTTGGCCACGGCATCTTCCACCTTGGTTTGGTCGTCCTTGGACAAGGCAATCAGCGGCCTCTTCGGCAGCGGCTTGAACTCGACGTCTTGATCCGGACCCGGTCCGGGGGTATATCCGCCACTGCCGCGAAGGAAGGCAAAATAAATCACCAGGACGAGGATAACGAGGCCTCCCAGGCCTCCGCCGAGGATCCAGGGCAAGGCCGAGCCTTTTTTCGCCTCCGGCCAGGGGGTCGCCGCCACCGGAATGGCGGATGGCGCCGCGGAAGCCGGGAACGCGGGGGGAGGCGGCTGCCCGGGTTGGAAGGGCGATTCCACCGTGCCCGAACCGCTGACCGTGTCCTTGCCGGCGGTCCGAATGGCCGCCGCCGGCGCCGCGCTGGCCAGCAAGGGTGCACCATTATTTTCCCCCGGCACCTTGAATTTCGTCCGGCACTTGGGGCAGGTGATCTCCATCCCCGCGGGAATTGGTTTCGCGCTTTTCAGCGTCGCTTGACAATAAGGACATGCCACTTTGTTGGCCAGCATGATGCTCTTCCTGCGATGATAACGTTAACGCACGGAGGTTCGTAGTGCGGGCTTCAGCCCGTGTTGCAACGGAAACATGACGAAATACGGGCTGAAGCCCGCACTACGAACTTCATTACTTTTGTTTCCCGGGGTCGGTGATGGCCATGTACAGTTGCAGGTTTTCGGTCAGGTCCTGCACGAGGTTGGACCGTTTGAGGAACAACAGGGCGAAACAGGTATCGATGGCGATGCTGGCCTGGTTATGGCCCGGATACCCGGCGGACCGCCAGCCGCCGTCCTTCTGATGGGGCAACAGAATGGAAACGCCCCAGCTATACCAGTCCTTGTTGCCGATGGTCGGCAGGTTGTACAGCATGCCCACGCGTTCGAGCGACCAGAGGAAATACAGGTTCGCCATGGTTGGGGAAACGTCTTTGGGATAAGGCGTGCCGATGTGGTTGGCCAGGGCCTTGAGCCCGTTGCGAATGGCCGGATCGTCCTTGGAGAATTTCGGCAAGGCCTCGCGGTTGTTTTTGCGGGCCTCCAGCAGCAGCCCCTCGTCGGAAGCGCCGTGGCCGATGGCCAGGCCAAGCAGACCCACGCAGGTCATGGACGGCGTGGAAATCCCGCCCAGCATGTAGCCCCAGCCGCCGTCCTTGTGCTGGGAGGAAAGATAACGCTGCTCGGATAGGGCCAGGGTCCGCTCGGAAGGAATGTCGTGACGGCGGGCGGCCCATAAGGCCAACAGGGCGAACTGGCTGTTGGAGTTGTCATCCCGCCCGGAGGACCGCAGCACCCCTTTGCCGCGGCCCTTGCCCTGGTTCTGCACCAAGGGCATGTTGCGCAAGAAATCGGGCCAGAATTCCGGCCGCGGCGGCCCTTTGACGGGGTTCTTCGGCTTCACCAGCGGTCCTTTGGGAGGAGCCTTGGGGTCCGGGTTTTTGGGATCAGGCAGAGGTTGAATCAATTTCGGATCGCCGGTTTTCGGGTCGGCCGTCTTGGAATTTTGGCTAGGTAAATTCGGATCGGGTTGACCGATCGGGTTGGGCAATTTGTCGCCTGGCCCAGGGAGCGGATTCAAGTTCGGGTCGCCCTTGGGTCCCAATGGATGCAAAAGTTCGGGCCGCGGCCGGGTCTGCTGCAAGAAAGTCAACAGCTGCAACGATTCCTGCCCAGTCAACACGGGGCATTTGTAATCCCAGCCTCCCGCCCCGGTTTGCCCGGCCACCAGCCGCAGAGCCATGGTCTGAATCAAAGTCTTGTCCCGCGGTTCGCCCAGCCGATCCAGGAACAAAATCGCCAGCGACAGGTCGTAGGTCTGGTTCAGAGTCGCCGTGTTCTGGCGCACGAACTGAGCGGCCTTCTGCACCAGCGGATCGTCGGCCTTGATACCGCATTCCAGGAGAGTGAGCCCCGGCAAAGCGGCATAGCCCACCCTATGTCCCCCCTTGTGGCCCACCCAGGAATTCTGCGCGCTCCTCAAAAACGTCACCCCGCGTTCGATGGCTACGTTGATGCGCTTTTGTTCCGGGTGCGGCGGCAGGCTCTTCGGTTTGAAAACGACCAGGGATTCGGCGGGGAGAACATCTGTGGAGGGATCACGAGAGACCTTGCTCTTGTCCTTGGGATTTTGCTCCGAGCCTTTTTCTTTTTTCGGGGTGTTGTTGATTTCCTGTCGGGCCTGGGGAGTTGGTTTCTTCGGCGAATGCGGAGGCAACTCGTCGGCATCAGGACCCTGGGCCAGCGGATCGCCCGGTGTGTTGCCGGACAGGAAATAGACGGCCACGGCCGCGCCGCCCACCAGGAACAAGGCCAACACAATCAGGATGGCGGTCCAACCGTTGCTGCCGCGCTGGGGCGGGGCAAAGGGAACCATCGGCGGCGGAGCGGGAATAGGAAGGGTGGCAAAGTGTGGTTCCACCCAGACCCGCGCCGGACAGACCCCCTGGGCCGGCTCCAGCACCCCCAGCCGCGGTTGCTGGACTCCATATTGCGGCGGAGGGGCCTGACCATTCTTGGTTTCTGTTTCCAGCAGCCCCAGCCGCGGCGGTTCACTGGGGGTTTTGTCTCCTTCTCCTTCTCTTTCTCTTTCTCCTTCTCTCTCTTCTCCTTGGGCGTTTTTACCAAAAGGAGAAAGAGAAAGAGAAGGAGAAAGAGAAAGAGACAGAGAAGCATCAGAGGATCCACTCAAATCAGGTTCGGTCGCTTGCGGTTCGCCGGCATCCGTCGCGGTGACCGTGAACGGAGCCTGGCATTTCACGCACTTCACCTGCTTGCCCATCGGCAGGGCCTTGCCGGATTTCAAGCCGGCGCCGCAGTGGGGACAGATGATTTTCGTGACCGTCAGCATGTTCATGGTCCCTTTTCATGGTCCGTGGTTCGTTGTCAAAACCCGCTTGCGACTGACAACGGACGGCGGATGACGGACAGGGATTTAGTTTACCACGATCCGGCGAAGGTGCCAGCAAAAAAGAAAGGGTAATCCGGCTCCGTCGCTCAACTCACAAATCCGAGTTGTTCTTGAACATTCCAGTTCTTGGGCATTTTTTGTGGATCAACCCACTTCGCTCCGCCCCCCAGCCATTTTGCGCGCCACCGTTCCACCGCTATGGGTAATGCGTCGCCATATCCGAACTCAACACCACAGCAAGGGCAATAATCAAAGGTAGGTGATTTGCCATCGTCGCCCCAAGGAGGCTCGCTTTGGAGCAGGCCGCAGACTTTACAACGCAGGATGGTGTCGTTATTGAGCATGGAAGTAATCCAGGTTTGTGGGATAGCCGTGGATTGCGGGGTTGGGCTTGAAGAAAGTCCGTGGTTCCCCGTTTGCATCCATGACGCCAAATGTATTTGTTCCAGGGTTGTAGCGAACCACGTCACCGTTTTGACGTACCTTTGTCAAAGTGCCTGCAGGCGGATTTCGCAGGAAACTTTGGGCTTGTTGAACATAATCGACGACGTTTACAGCACCAAAGTCGGAACCATGAGCTGAAAGCATTTTGTGCCGGAGTTTTGTTTTTCGTCGCAGTCCAAATCAGTCCACTCCTTGCTGTTGGAGCAGGGATTTAGTTTACCACGATCCAGCGAAGGTGCCAGCAAAAAAGAAAGGATTGCTACCGGCGGCGCGGCCCGGTCTTCCTGTAGGGTGGGCATCGCCCCCCTCGACGAAATTGGTGGGCAGTGCCCACCCTACGTCTACGTCGGTACTACTCGCGGCGCGGCTCCAGCCGGAGGAACCAGGTGATCTGGCCCGGCTCATAGCGCTGGCTCAGGCTGACGTGTTCGAAGGGGTGCAGGGCGGCCAGGAGGCCGTCGAAGAGTTCGCCGACCAGCTTGCGGGGAAGTTGGTTCTTTTCCGCCACGAAATTGACGATCTTCTGCCGGTGCAGTTTCAGCATCCGGGACGTTTCGGTCAGGGAAAGGCGCAGGCAAAGGGCTTCCTTGGAGATCGGTGCGGCGCCATCTCGTTTGTGAAAGCGGCGGATCGCTTCCGGGCTGCTGGCCAGGACCAGGTAGCCGTCTTTCAGAGCGAAGGCGGGCTGGATGCCCGCGGGGAAAACCTTGTCCTGGGCGAGATAGTGGACTTCCACGTTATCCTGGCGGAGCGTTTTCAGCCGGATGGGGTGCTTGCTGTTGAGAATGGCCAGCCGGGCCAACACCTCCACGCCCTTGAGCATGGCCTGGTCGACGGCGCTATCCTTGTCGCCGGGGCGAACGGCCAAGGCGGCGAGGATATGGGGGATTTCCTTGGGATTGGGGGCGGTGGCAAGGCACAATCCCCAGTCGGGACCCAGGTTGGGCAAGATCTCCTTGATGACGTCCAAACCCAGCAAGTTGCCGGCGCTTTGCTGCAAGGCCTCGATGAGGAGTTTGTGTTCCTCCGGGGGGACCAGTTCGCCCAAGACAGCCATTGCCGCCGTGGCATCCACGCGGCCGGCGATGGTAAGCAGGGCGTTCCTGGGAAAGCGCTGCCATAATTCGGAAGGTTTGCTGGCCTGGGAAAAGAACCGCTGGACGGCAGGCGATATGGCCTGGTCCCGCGCCAGCACCGAGACCGCCACCTCCAGCTCCCGATCCGGGGTGAACGTCAGCACCAGGGCGTCCAGGCCTTGCCAGATGGTCAGGAAACGGCTCAGCCCCTTGGCCTGGGGCCCCTTGGCCTCTTTGATTTTTTGTTGGATTTCGCCGTCGAAGGCGCGCGGATTCACCCACAGGGCGAGAAGGGCCCGGTCCGCGCCGGCCCGGCTCAAGTGCTGGCCCACTAGCCCCGGTTTTTTCTCCGCCGTCAGCCGACCAATGCAGCCGTGGAGAACGGCTTCCTGGTTCGAGAGCGCCAGCAAGGGACCTTGCAGAAAATAAAAGTTGGTCCGCTGCTTTTCCTGGCGACGGAAATACTGGACCCCCTTGTATTCCATGGCCACGAGCTTTTGCAGCTCCCCGGCTTTTTCCTGTTCCTGGGTGATCCGGTCCACCAATTGCCCCAGTAACTTGGGATCGCGGGCCTTGAGCAGCACCAGCCCCGATTCCTCTTTCCCGCCTTCCCGATAGGCGAAAACCACGGCATCGCCCACAATATCGTCGCGGACCCGCGGCCAGGTCGTGTGCAGCAGTTTGCCCAACTCGTCGGCGAATTTCGTGAGCTTGCGGATTTCCTCGGAACCGGCCAGTCCAGCTCCCAGAGGCGAATCTTTCAACAATCGGGGCCAGGGCGACCGCGGGAATTTCTCGGCGAAGCCGCGCAAGTCCTGGACCACCAGGCACACGCCCATGTCGTCGGGAACCAGCCGCAGCAATTCCGCGGCCGCGGGGGCTTGGCCCCGCGAAACCGGAGCCAAGACCAATACGATCCCGAATGTGATCAGACCAATTGCCAATTGCCAATTGCCAAGCCAGCACCACAATTTGCAGTTGGCAATTGGCAATTGGCAATTGGCAATGGCTAGGTTTGCTCGCGTCATTACACCTTCACCCTATCTACTTCATTTCAGGGGGTTCCCATCTCCCGCGGCGCCAGCGTGGCAAAATACCTCATGGCCCGGCGGGTCGTGCGGGCCACGGTTTGAATTCCTTCGCTGACTCCCTG
>CAZFGM010000084.1:0-15754 GCA_964518515.1 uncultured Alcaligenaceae bacterium
ACACCGCTGGCGCGGAAAACCCCCTGAAGGGGGTTGCCATCCCGACAAGTTTGCACAGTCTCCCTTTTTCTTGCAATTACGGGGTATCTCCCGGATTCATCATGGCCACACTCGAAACCGCCTCGAAGGTGCTATACTGGCGAATCGGGCCCGAAATGACATAAAAATCGGATGATCCAGCGCCCGTACCGTTGCTTGCAGGATCAAAGGCAATATTCTCTGGATGACCGATCGGGATGTGCTGGCCATTTTCCAGGATCAAAACAAAGGGACGAAACGGTCGCTGATTGAGCAACCGCTGGACCTCATTGCGCACGACTTCAGTTCGCATTAATCCCTCCTGCAACAAATAATACCACTTTTCACAATCCTCAACCACTGTTTCTCCTCCCCTTCCGTCATGCCCTGCGGTTCTCTACAATCACACTTTGCCAGCGAACCTTACTTCTTGGGATTCCGCCATGCGCCAGATTCAGATCGGCACCACCAAAGAAAACGTCGTCGAGCGGGCCGACTATCCGCCCGAGCGGATCAAGGCCATCCTGGGAAATGAAACCGTGGCGGTGCTGGGCTACGGCGTCCAGGGCCGCGGCCAGTCGCTCAACATGAAGGACAACGGCGTCAACGTCATCATCGGCTCGCGCGACAAGGGCAAGAGCTGGGACCTGGCCCAACAGGACGGCTGGACGCCCGGCAAGACTTTGTTTTCCCTGGAAGAGGCGGCGCGGCGCGGCACCATCATTCAGTACCTCTTGTCCGACGCCGGCCAGAAACAACAGTGGCCGAAATTGAAACCCCTCCTGACCAAAGGCAAGGCCCTGTATTTCTCCCACGGCTTCAGCATCGCCTACAAGGACCAGACCGGCGTGATTCCGCCCAAAGACATCGACGTCATCCTGGTCGCGCCCAAGGGCTCGGGCACCACGGTGCGGCGGCTGTTCCTCGAAGGCAAGGGCATCAACGCCAGCTACGCCGTTTTCCAGGACGCCAGCGGCCGCGCCCTCGACCGCTGCCTGGCCTGCGGCATCGCCATCGGCTCCGGCTACCTGTTCGAGACCACCTTTCAAAAGGAAGTCTACAGCGACCTGACCGGCGAGCGCGGCGTCCTCATGGGCGCCATCTACGGCCTGTGGCTGGCCCAGTACGAGGTCCTGCGCGAACGCGGCCATTCCCCTTCCGAAGCGTTCAACGAAACCGTCGAGGAAGCCACGCAAAGCCTGTATCCGCTCATCGCCGAGAACGGCATGGACTGGATGTACGCCAACTGCTCGACGACGGCGCAGCGCGGCGCCCTGGACTGGTTCAAGCGCTTCCGCGATATTGCCAAGCCGGTGTTCGAGGAGTTGTATAAGAAAGTGGCGGCCGGCGACGAAACCCGCCGCGTCCTGGAAGCGAACAGCCGGCCCGACTATCGCGAGCAGCTTGAGAAAGAATTGCAGGCCATCGCCGGCAGCGAGATGTGGCAGGCGGGAGCCGTGGTGCGGTCGCTGCGGCCGGAGCGAGCGGGGAAGGCGAAGGGATGAAAATATTCCTTTGGCTTAACGAATTGCAGATTATGAATTATTATGGGGCTGGTTCAATCCTTGAACTGCCGCCGAATCCTCCCCAACACCGGCAAAAGTCGTAAAAAAACCTTATGCCCGAGGC
This sequence comes from uncultured Alcaligenaceae bacterium, assembly GCA_964518515.1. Classification (GTDB taxonomy): domain Bacteria; phylum Planctomycetota; class Planctomycetia; order Gemmatales; family Gemmataceae; genus CAZFGM01. The sequence goes on from CAZFGM010000084.1 coordinate 1,648, forward strand.
TCCCTCCTCTCTGCCGGCGCCGGACCCGGTCAGCCTGCTTGGCGACCACACCACCGCCACGTTTTCGCTCAATGTCGCCAAATGGCTCTTGCATCTTGGAGGCGGTTTGTTCCTGACCGGGGCTGCCGTTTATGTGGTTTTGGATTACGGTTTATCCTTGTGCTCGCTGGCCGTTTTTGCCGCGGCCGGGATTTACGGGGCGCTCTTGCTGGCCAAGGCCCTGAGCAACAGCCACCTCCGCGTTCAGATCTATCCACACGGCTTCACCAGCTTGCGCCACGGCAAGCTCTCGGTGTGCCGCTGGGACCAAATCGAAGCGGTGTGGAAGACCGAAGAACGACAAGTGCACATGAACAAGGAATTCTTCCTTTTCACCGCAAAATGTTTCCTCACCGTCAACAAGCAAGACGGCGAACGCATCTATCTCAGCGACTTTCTCAACCATATCCAGGCCCTGGGCGAAACCATCATCGAGGAATCGTACCGCCATTTATGGCCCAAGGCGGCGGCCGCCTACCAGGGCGGCGAAACCGTCGTCTTCGGCCCGCTCGCCGTCAGCACGACCGGCTTGACCTACCGGGGCCGCGCATTACCCTGGAGCGAGGTGAAAAGCATCCTCATCACCGCGGATTTCATCAAGGTGATCCAGAAAGGTTCCTGGCTGGGCTACTGGGCGGATTTGCCGTCGTCGGCGATTCCCAACTTTTCCGTAATGTGGACGCTTCTGGAAAATACCGGGCTAATTGTCAAACCCTAAGGTGGTGAGTGGGAAAGCCCACGGACGGCCGTCCGTGGGCTTGGCCATTCACCACTCACCTCACCATTCACCACTAACCCCGCTCACGACTCACCAATGAGGGATGAATGCCTTGCTTACGATTAACGGCATCTCGATAGTTGACACCTTCGCCGAAGCGTTTGGCATGACGGCGGCGCGGCTGATCGTCACGGCCGAGACGGCGGCGTGGGCGCACACCGCGGGGCAGATGGCCAGCGGCTACGCCGCTTCGGTCATCGGCTGCGACGCCGAGGCCGGCATCGAGCGGGCCCTCTCGGGCGACGAAACTCCCGACGGCCGGCCCGGGGTCAGCCTGCTGTTTTTCGCCTTCAACCGCGAAGCTCTGCAAAAGGCGGTCATCAATCGCGTGGGCCAGTGCATTCTGACTTGCGCCACCACGGCCTGCTACAACGGCCTGCCCGTGGTCAAGGACAAGAGCATCAAGGTCGGCGGCAACCTGCGTTTCTTCGGCGACGGCTGGCAGTTCAGCAAGAAGCTGGAAGGCCGGCGCTTCTGGCGCGTGCCGGTCATGGACGGCGAGTTCACGTGCGAGGACCTGTTCGGTACGGTGAAGGGCGTGGCGGGCGGCAATTTTCTCATCCTGGGGGCCAGCCAGGCCGAGGCCCTGGCGGCGGCCGAGGCCGCCGTGGCCGCCATCCGCGGCGTGCCCGGCGTCATCCTGCCGTTCCCGGGCGGCATCGTCCGCTCGGGCAGCAAGGTCGGCAGCCGCTACAAGAAACTCCGGGCCAGCACCAACGACGCCTACTGCCCGACCTTGCGCGGCGTCGTGCCATCCGCTTTGCCCGACGGCGTTCATGCGGTATATGAAATCGTCATCGACGGCCTGGACCAGAAAGCCGTGGAAGAGGCAATGCGTGTCGGCGTGCGGGCGGCGTGCCGGCCGGGGGTGCGGCAAATCTCCGCCGGCAATTATGGCGGCAACCTGGGGCCGTTTCATTTGCATCTGCACCAGGTGCTTGGTTAGTGACAAAGGAACCGAAGAAAGAGCGAGGGGGTCGAGAAAGAGCGAGGGGGGTCGGGAGTCTTTTTCGCGGCCTTCTCCGCCGATCCGGTCCCATGGCGAAAAACAAAATCCGCAACGGTAACGGAGAGCGGGTATAATCACCTTGGGCGGTGGCCCCGAGGAGGAAGCTCTATGCCGGTTCACGATTGGACCCGCGTTGCTGCGGGCATCTTTCACGATTTCCATCACGAGTGGATTTCGACCATCAAACACGCTGTCAATCGCTGCTTGCAGGGCACAAACTACTATGCCCTGGCCGAGCAGCTGGCCGGCGGCTGGGGCCCGGATGTGCTGACGCTGCAACGGCCGCTTTCCCCTGTTGGGTCGGCTCGGCGTGAGAGGGGGAAAAAGGCGCCCAAGCCGGTAGCCCTGCTTTCCGGCGGTGCCGTGGCCTTGGCCGCCTCGCCGCCTAAGCTTCGCTATCGCATCACCGACGCGAAGAAATGGTATGCGGCCAAGAAAAAAGCGGTGCTCATCCGCCATGTCAGCGAAAATAAAGTCGTGGCCGTGCTCGAGGTCCTGTCCCCAGGCAACAAGGCCAGCCGCGGCGATCTGGACGATTTTGTCCGCAAAGTCCACGATTTATTGCAGGCCGGAATTCACTTCGCCCTCGTCGATCTGTTCCCGCCGTCGCGGCGCGATCCGCAAGGGATTCATCCGATTCTCTGGGGCGATGAGGACGAGGAGACGTTCTCTTTTGATCCCGCCAAGCCGTTGACGTGCGCGTCCTACCGCGCCGGACCGTTGGCAGAGGCCTTCGTCGAGCCCGTTGGCGTTGGCGACACCTTGCCCCATCTGCCGGTGTTCCTGAGGGCAGAGGAATACCTCCCCATTCCCTTGGAGGAAACTTACCAGGCCGCGTTCGCAGCTGTCCCGGATTTTTGGCGCGAGGAGCTCACCGCATCGAGCGAGTGACAGGATCCGTATTTCCTCTCTGCCCGCACCACTGGGATACCGCGGCAACCTGGGACCGTTTCATTTACATCTGCACCAACTGTTTGGTTAGGGAAGGGGTCGGGAGTTTTTTTTCGCGGCCCAACGTTGCTGGTTTGCCTGTCTAGCACCCTCGCGCCGCGTCGCTGGCCAAGGAACAAATCAAGCCGGTACCCTTATTAACCGCCGCGGCCCTGGCCAGCGGGTTCCTAACACCGCATAGCCTGGCGCTGTTTCTGGATCGGCGCCCTCATCGGTATATATGCTGGGATTTCTGGGCGGCGTCGTCGGGTTCCTGGGCTGCATGCAACGCCTGGATCGGGTATCATGTCGTCAAAATAAAGGCTTTCCAGCCTGACGGAGGGAGTGCCGCCTCCAGGCGGAAAGAAACCGGCTCAAGGCGGTCCAACCTCGCCTGCGGTTTCTCTGTCAGGCTGGAAAGCCTGACCTACAACGAAAGAAATCATGCTTATCCTCAAATACTCCAGCACGACGCACATTCCGGTGGAAGCGGAAGCGATCACCTCGGATCACCTGGCCGGGAAGTCGGCGAAGGAAATCGCCGCCCTGCCGGTGCAGCACGGCAACACGCCCGCGCCCCTGGGTGATTTTTTTTCCGTCGAGGGCGACGCCGGCGACCGGCACCTTCGCATCGAGGGCGATTGCAGCCGCGTCAAGTGGATCGGCGCCGGCATGACCGCCGGACGCATCAGTATCCACGGCAACGCGGGAATGCACCTGGGTTCGGAAATGAGCGGTGGTGAGATTGAAGTGCACGGCCAGGCCGGCGACTGGGTCGGCGCCGAGATGCGCGGCGGCAAGATCCACGTCCACGGCGACGCCGGCCACCTGGTCGGCGCCGGCTATCGCGGCAGCCGCCTGGGCATGCGCGGCGGCGTCATCCTCATCGACGGCCAGGCCGGCAACGAGATCGGCAACGGCATGCGCCGCGGCCTCATCGCCATCGGCGGCGCCAGCGGCGATTTCCCCGGTGTGTCGCTGATTGCCGGCTCGCTGTTCCTGTTCGGCCCGCCCGGCGTCCGCCTCGGCGCCGGCATGAAACGCGGCAGCATCGTCCTGTTCGCCGGGCCGGCAGCCTTGCTGCCCACCTTCCGCTTCGCCTGCCGCTATCGTCCGGTTTTTCTGCCTCTATATTTGCGGCAGCTCCGGACCTGGGGATTTGCGCCGGCGCAAAACGTTGCCGATAATTTTTATCAGCGTTTTTGTGGCGACCTTGTCGCTTTGGGCAAGGGGGAAGTATTAATTCAGGAGTGAAGCAAGAATTGCCAATTGCCAATTGCCAATTGCCAATTGGTAATTGAATCCGGAACCAAGTGGAAATTGGCAATTGGTAATTGGCAATTGCCAATTCCTACCTCCCACCACGCAGAGGTGCCCCATGATCGTTACCTGTTCCTCGTGTCAGACCAAGCTAAAGGTCGATAATTCCCTGGTGGGGCGGAAGATTCGCTGCACCAAATGCCACACCATTATCGTGGTCGGCGGCGACGGCCCGGAGGAAAGTGCTCCGGATTCTCCCCGCCCGCGCAAGTCCGCGCGGGCCGATGCTGACCTCGATCCCGGCCCGGAATCCGAAGAATCGCGGCCGCCACGCCGGCGCAAGGATCTTGCCGAGGATGACGAGGAACCCGTGCGTCGCCGGCGGCGGGATTTGGACGAGGACGAGCCGCCGCCGCGCCGCAACCGGGATTTCGACGAGGACGAACCGCCGCGTCGCGGCAAGCGGCATTACGACGACGAGGAGGAGCGACGGCCGCGACGGGCCCGACTGAATGAAAAGCTGGCCGGATTTCTGGCAGTAGGAGCGATTCTGGCCCTGATCGGTGGAGGAGTTCTCACATTCCTGGGCTGGCAGCAATGGACCATCTATAAACAGGGCCAGCCTGACCCCCAGACCATTCGCCTGGCGGACCTGGCGGCGAAGGGGCCGGGGGGCAATATCCATGTACGGGTCACGGATATTGATTTCGGGATGAATGTCGTTTATGAAAGCAAGGGCAGCCGGTGGACCCGCGTGTGGATTCCCATGTTTCCTCCCGGTCAAAAAGGAGGCCCGGTCAAAGTTCTGGTGAAAACCTTCCGCGTTAAAGATCAGAAGGAGCTCGATTCTTTCTGCCAGCAGCAGCGGACCATCACCGGCGTGATCACCAATTCCATTCACTCCCTGGGGTCGGCCGAGCGGAAGGAGTTGGAAAAAGGTTATCCGGGCGTGGATTTTTCCAAAGTGTGGATGATCGAGGATGGCCGGTCTTTTCCCGGCGGGGGGACGGTGGTGGGGATGATTGGCGGCGGGCTCGGCCTGGTCGTGGTGGGGTTGCTGCTGGGCGTGATCTGGTTTTTGTTCCGGCGGCGGTGATTGGCGTGAAGCGCGGAGAGTGGAGCGCGGAGGGCGAAAGGAAAGCGCTTCGCACTCCACGCTCCACCCACCCGGTGGGCAGTGACCACCCTACTCGGAATTTTCCGCAGCGGTGTAGAGCGCGAAGGGTGCACTCTGTGCTTCGCGCTGGGCCTTTCCCGCGATATACTGGCGGTTCCAATCACGGAGGATAGCATGCCCGCCGCGCCGCGCCTTGCCATTCTCGGGGCCGGGCCAATCGGCCTGGAAGCCGGGCTATATGCGCGCGCACTCAGCCTGCCGGTCGCCCTGTACGAGCGTGGCCGCGTCGGCGACCATGTGCTCCGCTGGGGACACGTTCGCCTGTTCAGCCCGTTCGGCATGAACAGCACGCCTTTGGGCCGGGCCGCCATCCGGGCGAGCAAGCCGCAACACGAGTTCCCGGCCGACGACGCCTGCATCACCGGCCGCGACCACGTCGCCGCCTACCTCAATCCGCTGGCCCAGGTGGAGACGCTCAAAGGATGCCTGCACACGGAAACGCAGGTCCTCGCGGTCGGCCGTCGCGGTTTTCTCAAGACCGATGTGGCCGGCGACGCCCGCCGCGGCAAGAATCCCTTTCGCCTGCTCGTCCGCGACAAGCAAAAAGGCGAGCGCATCGAGGAAGCCGACGTCGTGCTGGACTGCACCGGCACCTACGGCCAGCATCGCTGGCTGGGCGACGGCGGCATTCCCGCGACCGGCGAGCTGGCCGCCGAGCCGCAGATCGTGTACGGCCTGGACGACGTCCTCGGCGAGCGCAAGGGTGTCTACTCGGGCAAAACCACCCTGATCGTGGGCGGCGGCTACTCGGCCGCCGCCACCGCCTGTAACCTCGCCGCACTCGCCGGCGAAAACCAGGCCACCTGGACCATCTGGCTCGCCCGCACTCCCGGCACGCAGCCGCTCAAACGCATCGCCAACGATCCCTTGCGCGAGCGCGACCGCCTGGCCGTCAAGGCCAACAACCTCGCCACGCGCAACGACGGCAACGTCGAGTTTCACGCGCAATCGTTCGTCGATGCCGTCGAGTTCCTCGGCCCGGACCGGGGTTTTCGCATCACCGGCCGCAGCGCCGGCAAGAAAACCGTCTGGGAAGCGGACCGCCTCATCGCCAACGTCGGCTACACCCCTGATACCAGCCTGTACCGCGAGCTGCACATCCACGAATGTTACGCCTCGCTCGGCCCCATGAACCTGGCGGCCGCTATTGCCGGCCAGGGAGGCGATTGCCTGAAACAGACCAGCCACGGGCCCCAGACCCTCAAAAATCCGGAACCGAATTTCCATATCCTGGGCGCCAAAAGTTATGGCCGGAACTCGCACTTTCTGTTGCGGGTGGGGTTCGAGCAAATTCGCGAGGTGTTTACTTTGATCATGGGAAAGGGCTTTGCAACGCAATTGTAGGTCGGCCTTTCCAGGCCGACGTCCCTTGCCCAGATTCATTGAGCTTGGGCGGTTCAGGTCGGGCTGGAAAGCCCGACCTACTAATTCGTTGCAAAGCCCATGGGAAAGAGCGAATTGAATCTGTATCAGAAAAGTTAGATGCTGTCCGAAACCGAGCCGGAAACGTAAGCGACGGGTCATTCGCTCCGTCGCTTACGCTTCCGGCTCGGTTTCGGACAGCCGCTTAGATTCCTGTGCACCTTTTTTTTGAAGACGTCGGAAATAGGTTAAGAGCGTCGGATTAGCTAAGGACCGGGAAGGTTGACGCGGGTTTTTCGGTAAGCTGGAAATTGGCCGCCACGACACGTAATGAATATTCCCTTACCAATTCTTGATTTTCCCGCCCCAGCGGTTCCCCTGGCCCACCTGGACGATCTATGGTTCCAGGTCACCGGCACGGTTTGTAATCTCACTTGCCGCCATTGCTTCATCAGTTGCAGTCCCCACAACCACACGTTCGGCTTTCTCGACCTGCAAACCGTTCGCCGCTTTCTCGACGAATCGGTCCTCCGCGGAGTCAAGGAATACTACTTTACCGGCGGGGAGCCATTTTTGCATCGCGACATGGTGGCCATCCTGGAGTTGACATTGCATTATGGGCCGGCCACGGTCTTGACCAACGGGACGGTTTTCAAGGATGCCTGGCTCGGGCGGCTGCGGGCCGCGGAGGAAGACTCGCCTTACAGCCTGGAATTTCGCGTGTCACTCGACGGTTTCACGCCCGAGGAAAACGACCCGATTCGCGGCGCGGGCACCTTCGAGCGCATCCTGCGCGGCATTCGCCAACTCGTCCAGCACGATTTTTTGCCCATCGTCACCGTCACCCGCACCCGCGACGAGGAGGATGGGGGCCGGCTGTTCCACGGATTTGTCGATCTCCTGAAAGCGAACGGTTACCCCCGGCCGCGCCTCAAAATCCTGCCGACGCTGCGTCTGGGAGCGGAGGTTCAACGGCAGCGCGGCTACTTGCCCCAGGAACGCGTCACCCCGGAAATGATGGAGGGCTTCGATCACGGTCTTTTAATCTGCCATCACAGTCGCGTCGTCACCGATCGCGGGGTTTACGTTTGCCCGATCTTGATCGAGGCCCCCGACGCCCGCCTGGGAAGCACGCTGGCCGAAGCGACCGGCGCGTATCCTCTGCGGCATCACGCGTGTTTCACCTGCTATCAGTACGGCACGATATGCTCCAATGCCTCGAGCGGAGGCCGCGATGCCTGACTGGACAAATTCGAAATTCGAAATCCGAAATGCGAAACAAATTCGAATAACAAAACCAGAAATTCTTAACCCTTTCAGGCGAGTTTTGTTTCGGATTTCGGATTTCGATTTTGTTTCGGATTTCGATATTCGGATTTCGGATTTCGGCAATTTACGGAAAAGTGGGAAAGTTAGATGATTTTTCAACGCATCGCCGTCTGCGGCGGCATATACAACAACTACCTGGCCCTGGAGGCTGCCCTGCGCGACGCCCGCAAAAAAGGCGTCGAGGCCATTTTCTGCCTCGGCGACATGGGCGCCTTCGGACCGCATCCCGATCGCGTTTTTCCCCTGCTTTTCGAGTACAACGTCCAGTGCATTCAGGGCAATTACGACAACTCCATCGGCAACGGCCTGCCCGATTGCCAGTGCGGCTACACCGATCCGCGCGACAACCACTTTGCCCGCCTCAGCTACGCCTATACCTTGGCCAATACCAGTCCTGCAAATCGCGCCTGGTTGAAGGAATTGCCGCCGCAGCGTCGCCTCCATTTGGGCCGGTATCGCTTGCTCCTCTGTCACGGCAGCCCGCGAAAGATGAATGAGTTTCTCTGGGAATCCACGACGTCCACCCATTTTCTCGACCACCTGGCCCGGACCCACGACGCCGACGTGATCCTGGCCACGCACACCGGTATCAAGTGGCACCGTTGCCTTCCGGACGGTCGGCACTTCGTCAACGTCGGCGTCCTCGGCCGGCCGGAGAATGACGGTCGCACCAAGGTGTGGTACACGATCCTGTCGGCGGCCGCGGATTTCACCGTGGAATTCGTGCCCGTCGCTTACGACCACGAGCGCCTGGCTCGGGAAATGCGCCAGGAGAAAATCTCCGAGGAATTTGTGGCCACCCTCCTGACCGGCTGGTGGACGACCTGCCTGGAGGTGTTGCCGGCCAAGGAGCGCCGCCGCGGCAGGTTTTAGCCTGGACCACCCGTACCGATCAATTCCGCGACGGCATTTGATCGGTACGGCGCGTTGTTGTAATGCCTTGTCATTTCCTGGTGTACACGCACACGGCGCTCCGTACCGATCAAAATCCCACGAGAGGGGGGGACAACGAAGCCAAATCCGCGTGCGCAATTCGGCAGTACATCTTCGGCGCCGGACGGGAACGGACTGCCGGCAAAGACCTGGTCTGCTTGCCATCGACGATCCAGACGTCGGCGCCGTTCAAGCTGGGCCACCGCCAGTTGGCCAACAAGGCCGGTCAGGATCGATGCAAAACCTGCCTAGATATTACTTTACGGATCAGGTCCCTTGTTGGCCAAGTCCGTTTGAGTAGGCCAACAAAGGAAAAAGTAACGTTTGAAACGTGGCGGCACCAAGTACCAATCAATCTTGCCCGCGCGAAGGATAATCCGAAATTCTGCAAATCCTGGTTTGTCAATGGCCGATGTACTTGGCGTACAAGGTCCGCGCCTTGTCCACGTCGCTGGTGCCCTTGATGATGGCCCGGCCGTCCGGAAAGACGGTGAACTCGTAATCCTCGGCGGTGAACTTCAAGAGGAAGCGGTTGTAGCTGACCGCGCCGAGCATTTCCAGATGCCTGGCCAGGTCCTCGAAGTTCAGCTTGGTGGCGCTGCGATGGGCCACCTGCACGGCGTTGCGGCCGCACAAGCTCGTCGTGGTCGCGCCGTGCGTGCCGTCCAGCCATTCGAAGCGGCGATGCTTGCAGCAGGGACAATCGACCTTGCCCAGGAGCGGAGCAATCTTGATCCGCCGTTGGATATTGTCCCACACGTCGATGTAAATGAGATCGCGACTGATCTTGTCGATCTGTCCGGTGAGAATTTTGAAGGCCTCGGCGACCTGGAAGCTGGCAATAATGGTGACGACGGGCGACAGGACGCCGGCGGTCTCGCAGGTGGCCGCTTCGCCGGGGGCCGGCGCCGCCTCGAACACGCAGCGCAGGCACGGCGTCTGGCCCGGTAGAATCGTCATGGTCTGGCCGTGGCTGCCGATCGAGCCGCCGTAGACCCACGGCTTTTGCAGTTTCACCGCCACGTCGTTGATGAGGTAGCGGATTTCGAAGTTGTCGGTGCCGTCGAGGATGACGTCGGCATCCTCGCACAGCGCGACGATGTTGGTGCGGTCGATGTCGGTGACGACCGGCTCGACGAAGACGGACGAGTTGATGGCGGACAGCTTGCGGGCGGCGGCCTCCGCCTTGGGCAGGTTCTCGGCCACGTCGTGTTCGTCGAACAGCACCTGGCGCTGGAGATTATGGGTCTCGATGAAATCGCGATCGACCAGGCGCAGATGGCCGACGCCGGCGCGGACCAGGGCATTGGCCAGCACGGTGCCGAGGGCGCCGCAACCGCACAGGGTCACGTGGCTGTGCACCAGGCGGCGCTGGCCGGCCTCGCCGATGCCGTAGAAACGCATCTGGCGGCTGTAGCGGTCGAGGTTGGGTTCGGGAATCATGATCCTTCCGGTGACCATCAGGGCAGGTGACCGATGGCGGTAATTCGAACGAGGCGGTTGTCATCGTCGATCTCATACTGCGCCCTTAAAGGATGAAGATCGATACGCCAAAGACCTTCGGAAACCTCTGTTCCCGAGCGGCGTGGGTTGGCGGCAAACTCCTGTTCAATGCGGTGGTCTGCCGCAGTAACCGCAGCCCGGTCCGCAGCCAGCAGCCAGAGATTGGCCAGCTGGTTTTCTGCATCGTTGGTGCAGATAACCGTAAACGTCATGGCGTCTCGCGTGCGCGGAAATAGGGTGTATCGGCCGCGCGAATCTGGTCGAGAAGCTCGCGCATTCGTGGCGCGTCAAATGGACCCTCCCGTTCCCAGGCTTCCTGCAGGGCTTGAAGGTGTTTGCGAACTTGCTCGCCTGTCCAACACGGACCAGGACTTTTTCCGCGCCGCTTCATTTCGGCAAAAAACTCCGGCGTGAGTTCCGGATCGACGGTCCCTAGCACGATGCCGCTCGGGTCGCAAACTTTTACCGGAACGGTGGACTGGCGAACCACTTTCATCTGTTCCTCGGTCAATACGATCTGGCTCATCCTATGTTCCCTCCTCTGAGAGATTGTACCATAACGCCATCAAGTGTGGCTTCCGACAACGTCAAGCGCTTGGCCCGCCCACGCTGCAATCTGCCGTGCGTTTTTTGGAATCAGGGCAATAGCTCCCGTACGGGAATCCGGGCCATTTCCTTGCCTTGAAGTGAAGGATTAGAGGAATGATTTCTTTCAGGCCAAAATCCTGGCGGCGCTGATAAGACGGATTTCGCCCACCGCGGGGTTGTGTATAAACTTCAATCTGGCGATCCACCAGGTTGGCGATCCAGTACACCGCAATCCTGGCCCGAGCGTACACACGCCCTTTAATGAGGCGATCCTCTTCCAGCGAGGTATTGGCGGTTTCCACCACCAACCCGATTTCCCAGGAAACCGGTTGGCGGGTCAAGTATTTTTCCTCGGGGCCGGACACCACGGCAATGTCCGGTTCCGGTTCACTGTCTTTTGTCGTGATGGGTAATTGGACACGGATTATCCAGTTTTCCGGGAGGGCGCGAGCCAGCCGGCGTGGAAATCGGGTAAGCGTACCTGAATGGGCCGGGTTGTGCGGCATCTTGGTAACAAGGTAGCCTTCCAACAACTCGACCAGATGATCCTCGGACAGCACGCCTGCCTCGATCATGCGGTGATATTGCGGGACAGTGAATTTTTGAAAACGGGCGGGAGGCAAGGCAATGCTCATGAGATATTTTCCTTCGGACCACTTGCCCTATTTTACCATCTCACCACGATCTATTTCCCGCCCACGCCGTAATCCGCCAGAGGGTGCTGGAAACAATGCTTTTGATTACGCGGTTCACGGAATGATTATTTCCCCAAAATGATTTTTTGACGCTTGTTGAACTCCACCAGGAGAAAAGTCCAATCGTGAAGGACCTCGGGACAAGCCGGACAAGCCCGTGGCATCATCCCCCCGGTGGATTTCCCCGAGAAGTCTCATGTGTTTTTCTACTTTTTCTTTTTGGGGAAAGCGCCTCTTCTTCCTGAGGAAAAAGGGATATTTCCCGCGCCTCTGCCGACGGCAGGACAACGGCGGCGATACACGTCGGATCATCGTGGCGGACATTGTTCACCCGCGAATTGACCGGATAGGCGGTCATGGCCTCGCTCGGAAACGGTTGCAGCAAGGCTTGCCAATCACCGTTGGCGGCGGCGTCCAGCCAGCGGTCGAAGCGGCCACGGTCGAGGATCACCGGCATGCGATCGTGCACGGGCCGGACCAGGTCGTTGGCCTCGGTGGTCAAGATGGTACAGGAATCGATGGCCTGGTCGTCCTTGTGCCAGTGTTCCCACAGGCCGGCGAAGGCGAAGGGCTGGCCGTCTTTGAGGCGCAGGTAGTAGGGCTGCTTGGCCGCGCCGGTTTTCTGCCACTCGAAAAAGCCATCGGCCAGGACCAGGCAGTGGCGTTGCTTGAAGGCGGAGCGAAAGGTCGCCTTGCTGGCCGCCGTCTCGGCACGGGCGTTGATCAGGCGGTAGCCGATTTTTGGATCGTCGGCCCAGGAAGGAATCAGGCCCCAGCGGAGCAGGGCGAGCTGGGGCTGGCCGGATTTTTCGTCGCGGCGAACCGCCACGATTTTTTGCGTCGGCGCGATGTTGTAGCGCGGCGGCAGGACGGACCAATCGAAGAGCGGAAACAGCTCTTGCAAGGCTTCCGCCGAAGCAGTCAAGGTGAAGCGTCCGCACATGGCAGTGGTCCGTGGTCAGTAGTCCGTGGTCCGTGGTCAATGGCCCTGACTCTTGACTCCTGACTCCTAGGATATTGGAAATAGGACCCGAAGATAATCGGAGGAATCATGGCAACGATGACCGGCGCCGATGTTCTCGTTCGCCGTTTGAGCGACTTTGGCGTGGACCACATTTTCGGTTACCCGGGCGGCCAATTGACGCCAATTTACGATGCCTTGTACCGCCAGGGAACCATTCGCCACATCCTGGCCCGCGATGAACAGGGGGCGGCGTTCATGGCCGACGGCTACGCCCGCGCCAGCGGCCGGCCCGGCGTGTGTCTGGCGGTGTGCGGCCCCGGCGTCTACAACGCCGCCACGCCTTTGGCCAGCGCCTTCACCGATTCCATTCCGCTGCTGCTCGTCAGCGGCCAGATCGCCACGGCCGGCAGGGGACTGCGCTCCGGGTATTATCATGAAAATGATCAACTCCAGGCCTGCGCTTCCATGACGAAACTACGGGCCCGCATTGATCGGACCGAAGTGATCCTTCACGAATTGGCTAAGGCCTTTTTCGCGACAACGAACCAGCGTCCGGGCCCGGTGCTGTTGGATGTGCCCCTGGATGTTCAGCGGGCGGAATGTCCTGAAGTGATTTTCCCACCTTTGCCGAAGGCCGAAACGCCGCGGTCGCTGCTGGGGTCGGTCGGGCTGCAATCGCCGTCTCCAACCGATGTGGAGTCACTGGGCCGCCTGGTGCAATCCTGGCAAAAACCGCTGATCCTGGCCGGGGGCGGCGTGACCACGGCGGGCGCCGAGGAGGCGCTGGGCCAGGTCGCCGACCGGCTGGGTGCACCGGTATTCCACACGTTCATGGGCAAGGCGGCGCTGTCGTCGCGGCATCGCTTGAAAGCCGGCCTGCCCTGGCGTAGAGCGACTTCCGATTTGACCAATATGGAGTCCCTGTTTTCGCCCTTGTTCGCCCAGGCAGATGGACTGCTGGCGGTCGGCTGCCGCTTCACCCAGGCGGCCACGGGAAGCTGGACGTTGAAAGTGCCGCGCTCGCTGGCGCAAATCGACATCGACCCGGCGGAAATCGGCCGGCATTATGCGGTGACCGTGGGGGTCAACGCCGATGCCCGACTGACCTTTGAAGGTTTGCTGAAAGTTTTGCCGGCCGAGAAGCGGACGCCGTGGGCCCTGCCGGAGGAGCCAGCAGAACCGTGGACCTTGCCGGGGCTGAAGCTGGTCGGTCCGCTTCGCCGGGCCTTGCCGGACGATGCCATCGTGGTGGCCGACATCACCCGCCTGGGTTACATTCTGTTGGCGACTTTTCCCGTTTACCAGCCGCGGACGTTTTTGCACCCGGCCGGCTTTGTGCCCATGGGCTACGGCATTCCCGCCGCCCTCGGCGCCAAGGCCGCCTTCCCCGAGCGGACCGTGGTGGCCGTCGTCGGCGACGGCTGTTTCCTCATGTGCGGCATGGAGCTGGCTACCGCGGTGCAGGAAAAACTGCCCATCATTGTCATTCTGGTCAACGACGGCAGCTTGACCCTGATCAAGGCGATCCAGCAGCGGCGCT
>CAZFGM010000085.1:0-15747 GCA_964518515.1 uncultured Alcaligenaceae bacterium
TGGGATTGCAGCACGCGCATGAGAAAGGCTTGATTCACCGCGACCTCAAGCCGGCCAACCTCCTCGTGGCGGGCTTGACCGTGGCGGCGGAGAAACCGCCGGCCGTCGGCGAGACCGTTGCGTATCAGGAAACGCCGGCGAATGCACCATCAGCGAGCGGGGAGCGTAAGCCCCCTGATGAAGCCACCCCATTATCAGGGGGCTTACGCCCCCCGCTCGCCAAGAGTCCGCCGACGGTGAAGATTCTCGACCTCGGCCTGGCCCGCTTCCTGCAAGATCAGCTCGGCGACGCGCACCTGACGCAGGAAGGCATCGGCATGGGCACGCCCGATTACATGGCCCCCGAGCAATTCCGCGACGCCCTGCACGCCGACGCGCGGACCGACATCTACGGCCTGGGCTGCACGCTCTATCACCTGATCGCGGGACAGGTGCCGTTCCCCGGCTCGTCCCATGCGGAAAAAGCACACGCCCACGCCAAGAAGGAGCCGATCCCGCTGGAAGAGCGCGTGCCCGAAGTTCCCGCCGGGCTGGCGTTCATCGCGCAGAAGATGATGGCGAAGCACCCCACGGAGCGCTTTCAAACGGCGGGTGAAGTCGCCGAGGCGCTGGCGCCGTATGTCGCGGGCGGCTCGCATTCGGTGATCCGGCTGCGGCAAACGGGCCGCTGGCCGCCCGGTCAGCTGACCATGCGGCCGCCGAGTCGGGCGAAGCGCGCCCTCGGTTGGGCCGGCGCTTTGGCAGGGGTGGCGGTGTTCGCCGTCCTTGTCGTTCTCGCCTGGCCGGCGCTCTTTCCCCAAGACGTGCCGCCGGATGGCCCGCCCGGGCCGGGCGCCGGGCCGGAGAAGAAACCCGGCGCTCCGCCGGCAAAGCCGCGCGTGGTCACGATCGACAACGGCTTGACCGTCGCCCAGGACGGCACGGGGCAGCACACCACCATCGGCGCAGCGCTGGAGATGGTGAAAGCGGGGCAGACGATTCGAGTATTGGATTCGGCCGTCTACCGCGAAGCGCTCGCCATCGACAGCCTGAGCAAGCACACCAACATCACCCTGGAGGCGCCGGGACGTGCCACGATCGAGCCCACCACGGAGGGAGGCTCAGGCGTCCGAATTATCGGCGTGCCGGGTGTCACGATACGCGGTTTTCGCTGCCGGGCCGCCGCCACAAAGCTCGTCATGATTTTGGCCAAGGGTCCTTGTTCCGGACTAACGGTCGAAGACCTGGAAATGGACGCCGGCCCCGGCGGAGGGTATCACGGAATCTATCTGTCCAATGTGGAGCTTCCCAAAGAGGCGCGTCCGGTGGTAGTGCAAAACTGTGTGATTCGCCGGGCCAGCTTCGGTATAAGCATCTTGGGCGTCAGCGAGCCTGATTACACGATTGCCATACCTTCCGCGCGCATCGTCGTCCGCGGGAATGCGGTCATTGATCCCAGCGGTTATGGTATTTTGCTTCGTGGCTCGGTGCGTCAAATCCAGGTCGTGGCTAACCGCGTTTGGGGCACGACGCGCTTCAGCGCCTTACAACTCGATCACCTCATGGACAGTGAGGATATTCTCATCGCCAACAACACGGTCTTCGAGTGCGTGCCTGGTTTTCGCCTTTGGGATCTCACGGTGAAAGGGAAGAACGTCGAGTTGCGCAACAATCTCTTTTTGGGCATGGTCGGCGCGGACATGCTCTTCCTGCGCATGAGTGAGAATCAGCAAGACACGGAAGGTCCCGGCGATGTCGCGCTGCTGGCCAAGACCTGGCGGCTGGGCCATAATTGGCGCGAGGTCAAGCGTCCGGCCGACGGCGGCGCCGGCACGGCGTGGATACCTCCCAGCAAGACCGATGTGATTGCCGACCCAATCGCCGTGCTCTCCCGCGACCCGGCGGATCCCCGCTTCCTTCGCCCCGCCAAGGATTCGCCGCTGGCCAAGGCGGGCGCCGGCGGCGACCTACCCGATTACGTCGGCGCCGTGCCCCCGGAAGGCGTCGAGCCGTGGAACTGGCAGACCACCTGGGACAGCCAGCATCCCAAAATGGTGTTTACCGTCTCCAAGGACCCCAAAAATGGCGGCGAGTTTCGCACCATCCGCGAGGCGGTGAACGCCGTCACGCGGCCTGGTTCCACCGTCCGCGTTCTGGACTCGGCGACCTATGCCGAGAGCATCCTGATCATTCGGGCGGCCCACCAGGGCCTCACCATGGAGGCGGTCCAAGGCGCGCGCATCACCCCGCCGGTGGAGCTGCCGGGCGTTCCGGGGGGCCTGCCTGCCCTTGTTATTCAAGAGGTGGCCGGCGTCACGGTGCGCGGCTTTCGGTTGCAGCTGGCAAAGGCGAGCAAAACGCGCGTTGCCGAAGCTTGCCGGGTGAATGGCAAATGCCCGGGCACCCTCCTGGACGGCTTGCACTGCAGCGCGGACGGCCTACCAATCACCTTTGGCATCACCGTGCAGGAAGCCGGTCTTTCATCCGAGGACCCGCCGATTGTCGTGCAAAACTGCACCCTGCACGGCTTCACCGGCGGCATTCGCTGTCTCGGGCATGACAAGAACATTCAACCGGGGCGGTCCCGCAACGTCGTCCTACGCCAGAACAAGGTTTCCCAATGCGAATTGGGGATCTTCATCTCGGGAGTTGTTCAGGATATCCACATCCTGGGCAACCTCATATGGGATTGTGGCACCAGCGCGCTGGAATTCTACGACCTTTTCGAAGGCACCGAAAATATTCTGATTGCCAACAATTCCCTCAACAACGACCGCTGGTGCGTGCGTTTCATGAACCCGATCAAGGGCGCCCGCAACGTAAACATCCGCAACAATCTGGTCCTTGCCAAGACGGGGCCCGATCTGGTGTTCCGCTCGGAAAACCGCCAGGTCCTGGCAACCTGGCGGATCGAGCACAATTGGCGGAGCGCGCGGGCACCCAAAGACGGGGACAACAAGGACTGGCTTGCGGCCAACAAAGACAAGGTCTTGGATTCAGCCGACCTGTTGTCTATCGATCCGCAGCGTGCCGATTTCCTCCGCCCGAAGGCCGGATCGCCGCCGGCTACGGCAGGCGCCGGCAAGGAGGACTCGTCGTTGCCGATCTATGTCGGCGCCGTGCCGCCCGAAGGCGCCGAGCCGTGGGACTGGCAATGGACCTGGGACGCCGTCGTCAACAAACGGCTGACGGTTTCCCAAGACCCCAAGGCGGGAGGCCGCTTCCGCACCATCGGCGCAGCGCTCAAGGCCGCCGGGCCGAAGATGACCATCCGCGTTCTCGACGCGGCGAAATATGCCGAGCCGCTGGTCATCGACGATGCAAAGTCGCACGAAGGCCTGGTGCTGGAGGCGCCGCGGCATGCCACCTTGGTCCTGGACGAGAATTCCCCCCAGGCGCTTCTGCTCCAGGGAGTGGCCAATGTCCGCGTGCACGGGTTGCGTTTTGAGGCGGTGAGATCCAAATTCCGTGGTCCGTCCTTGGTCAAGATCGCTGCCGGATGTCCGGGCCTCATTCTGGACCAGCTCGAGTGCCAATCGCAGGCCAGGGTAGGCGGCATCGAGATTATGAACGCGGTTGTGCCGGCCGATGCCCAGCCTATCCTGGTCCGGAACTGCAACATCGCTGTGCAAGCAGACGGCATTGCCCTGTCCGGCCGCGGCGATGCCCCGGTTAGCCGCGTCCTGGTCGTGCAAAATCGCATCAAGGCCAGCCGGGGGATCTTCCTGGAGCTGGCCGTGCACGACGTTGTCATAGCCGGCAATGTCGTATCGAACTGCGATCAGTCCGGCTTGCAAGTGCAGGACCCGTTGCGCGCCATGCAGCGCATCCTGGTGGCCAATAACACCTTCGTCAGCAATCAAACGGGCGTCCGAATCTGGCGCAGTGGCTCGGAAGACACTTTCGCGAAGGGCCAGGTCGAATTCCGCGGCAACGTGCTGATGCGATCGGTAGCCGGCGACATGCTGTATTACCGACAAGAGCCGGGAAAAGCGGTTGGTACTCCCCGGGACAGCCGAATGCTGCTGGAGCTTTGGCGCTTCGGCCAAAACTACCGCGATCGCGCCGGGGCCGACGCGCCGCTGATCACGCCCTTGGCCAAGGACGACCGCCAGCTGGACCCCGCCTGGCTGGTATCGCGCGTCGCCACCGAGCCCGATTTCCTCCGCCCCAAGGCCGACTCGCCGCTCGCCAAGGCCGGCGCCGGCGGCGAGTTGCCTTCCTACGCCGGCGCTATCCCGCCGGAGGGCGTCGAGCCATGGGACTGGCTCAAAACGTGGAAGGCGCGGTCGAAGAAAACCGATTAGGAATGGGGGGGGAGTAATGGAGAGCCCTGGAAAAGACTCCCGACCCACTCCCGACCCCTTTTATTTCCATTTTTAGCCTTCACCACTTCCGGAATGCCGCCAGGAATCCCGACAAGGCCTGGACCGCTTTTTCAATCACGTCGGCGGGCGGCACCGGTAACTTCAAGTAGGATTCGCCCGTCTGTTCGTCCCGCGCCACCACCGGCGCACGGGAAACGGGTTGTCCCTCTGCGGCAGGACCCTGCGGGCTCGAAGACTCGCCCGCGGGCTTGGCCATTTGCTCGAGGAAGGCCAGGCCGGTTTGCAGGAGATTGCTCCACGGGTCGGTGGGGGCGGAAACGGCGGGCGGAGAAGTTTTCGCCCCGCTCGGTTTGGCCGCCGGCGTTTCCTGGGCCAGCAGGGCAGGTTCGTCTTCGAGGGTTCCCTCGGCCGCGGAATCTTCGCCGGCCTGAGCGGCCGGTTCGTCGGCGGCGTCGTCGCCGTTCCTTTCCGGAATCGACGCCGTGGCCTTCTCGACGGTTTCCATGAACTTGGTCAGCCGGCTGCCGCCGAGGAATACTTCTTTCTCGCCGCCGTCGAGCACGCCGGCGAACAGCGATTTCTTGAAACGCAACACCTCCAGCATCCCTTCCTCGATGGTTTTCTCGGCGACGAAATTGACGACGCGGACCGGTTGCTTCTGTCCCAGGCGATGGACCCGGCCGATGCGCTGCTCAAGCACGGCGGGGTTCCACGGCAAATCCAGGTTGATGACCACCGAGGCGTGCTGCAAATTCAGGCCGACGCCGGCGGCGTCGCTGCCCAGAAACAGCCGGCAGCCCGGGTCCTCGCGGAAACGATCCACCAGGCCCGCGCGCTGCTCGGTCGGCACGCTGCCGTGGAAAAACACGTGGTCCAGGCCTTTTTTCCGCAGGCGCACCTGGACTAGCTCGTGCATCCGCACCCACTGGCTGAAGATCACCACTTTCGTATCCGGCGTCTCCAGGATTTCATCCAGCAACGTCATCAGCTCGTCCGGCTTGACGCTGTGATCCGATTCCTGGTCGAGCAGGTAGGAGCTGTCGCAGGACATGCGCATGTTCTGCAAGGCGATCATGAGGCGGCGCTGATCGACCTCGGACAGGAAGTGGTAACGGCGCCACTTGGAAACGATGCGGGCGACGATCTCGCGATTCTCTTCGTGATGTTTGCGCTGGATGGCCGTCATGGGCACGAAGAAATTCTTGTCCAGCCGGCTGGGGAGCTGATCGAGGACCTGGCTTTTGTTGCGCCGTAGCAGGATTGGCTTGAGCGTGGCGCCCAGGCGGTCCAGAGCGCGGTAGCCGACAACGCGCCCCTCCGCGTCGCGGACCTGGTGCTCGTCCATGAGCCGGAAGGTCGGCCCGAGCCGAAAGCGATCGACAAACTGCACGATCGACACCAACTCTTCGAGGCGGTTTTCCAGCGGCGTGCCGGTCAGGACGATGGCATAGGGCGAAACGATCTTCTTGACGCTGCGGGCGACGCGGGTGCTCCAGTTCTTGATGCGCTGGGCCTCGTCGAGGATGACCAGGTCGGGATTCAGTTGCTGGATCAGGTCGAGGTCGCGGTGGACGGTATCGTAGTTGGTGATCTTGAAGAAACTGTCGGCGGCGAAGTTCTTCTGGCGGCGATCGCGCAGGCCGCCGATCACCTGGACACTGCGGTCGGCGAAGCGCTCGATCTCGCGCTGCCATTGGTGCTTGAGGGAGGTGGGGCAGACGATCAGGACACGCTCGACGCCGAAGTGGCGGGCCATGATCTCGGCGACGGCGATGGCCTGGATGGTCTTGCCCAGGCCCATCTCGTCGCCGATCAGGCAGCGGCCGGCGCGGGCGGCGAACAAGGCGCCGTCGGCCTGGTAATCGTACAGATTCGCCTTGAGCAGTTTCTTGAAGGCGGCGCTGCGCATGCCGCGTGGAAAGGCTTCAGCCACGATTTCCCGGCGGCGCTCGGCGTCGCGCACTTCGGCGACAAAAGCCAGGGCGTCGTCCTTGCAGCGCAGCTCGTGATCGAACACCGACGCTTTGGACAGGAAGGTGTCAAACTTGCCGAAGGCCTCGGGCAGCAGGGTGCCTTCGGGGCCGAAGTATTTTCCCGCCAGGCGGGCCAGCTCGACGGGACAAACGCTGCCGGGGCGAAAACGAACTTCGCGCTGGGCGCCGTAGTGCAGGTAGACCTCGCTGTAGGGAGGTTGGTAGCCGTTGGCCAGGGCGGCCTTGCCGCCGCGCTTGCGTTCGAACTGGGCCAGCGTGAATTCAATGTGCTTGCAGGTCCCCAGGGTATTGGTGGCGAAGTCGGGACAGGTGCAGAAATTATCCCCCGCCTCGGGCCCGCGAATGGCCACGCGATAGCTGTTTTTCGTCTGCGGATTGGTAACCTGGAACTCGGAAAAGAACGGCTGTTCCCCCAGGTTGTTCAAAGTGAAGGCCTGGTCGCGTCCGAACTGGCGGCGCAACTCCCGCTGCCAGGCTTCCAGGGACATGTCCTGGGGTTTGACCTGGCGAGACAGTTTCTGGTCGGGGCGAAAGTTTCTGGATTTAGGTTTACGACGGGTCGTGGAAAGCGGCATCGTTGCCATGATCCTTGCCCTCCCGGCAAAGCGTCCATGGGGAAAGAAGTGAAATCCACTGGAAATATTATAGAAACCGGCAATCGAGGGACATTTATTTTTCTGAAAAAAACCGTCAGAACTGGTTGCAACCTAAGGTATTTGCGGAACTGGTTCTATTTATGACGACTCTACGGCCGGGCGGAGGGCCGGAATTGCCCGATTTTGGTTGACGCCCATTTTTCCCAGATTTACCATTTATCCCAGACGGGACAACAGGAACATTTTTACAACCTTTGCCCCATGTTCCCGGCGTGGGGGTTGTTGGAGGGAAATTCATGTACACTGCGGTGTTGATGGCCACCCTGACCACCGGCGGCGCCACCCCGGATTGGGGCTGCTTTCGGTGCGGGGGCTGTTATTGCGGCTGCGCCTGTCATTGCAGCTGTGGCCGCTATGGATCGTACGGCACCTATGGGACCTATTGCGGTTGCGCTTGCTATCGCTGCGGCTGCGCTTGCTTCCACCGCGGTTGCTATGGCGGCGTCACCGTGAACTTCTGCCATAGCTGCGGCGGCTTCGCCTGCTATGGTTGCTACGGCTGCCAGGCCCTGAATTGCCACTGCGGCTGGAGCTGCTACGGCGTCATGCCGCCGGTGCTGCCGTATCCGCAACCGGTTCCCAAGGACAAGAAGGGCAAGGAAGAAGAAGAACTGCAAGCCCAGAGCCGGGCCCGGCTCATCGTGGAAGTGCCCGCCGAGGCCAAGGTTTACATCGACGGCAATCTGATGAAAACCAATGCGACCCGCCGGGTCTACTCCACGCCCGTGCTGCAGCAGGGGCAGACCTACTTCTACGACGTCAAGGCCGAGGTGATGCGCGAAGGCCAGCCGGTGACCCAAACCCAACGCGTGCAATTCCGCATTGGCCAGATCGTGCAGGCCAACTTCGGCGACATGGCCACTCCGGCCACGACGGCACGCAATCAGGATGATTAAGCAGACCGCTCGCGCTCGCCTGACATTCGAATTTGCTTTTGAAAATGCCAATTGAAAGAAACAACTATTCTTTCAATTGGCATTTTCTCATTGGGTTCCCACCAGAAGCGGAAAAGGGCCTACGCTTCTTCCGGGACCCTGCCCCGAAGAAAGCGCAGCGATGAAGCGCTTGCGGCGAACCGCCCGGCGATTTAAACTAAGCAGGGGAAGATTTTTTTAAACGCGGCAAATCCATGCGCCATTTTCGTCTTGTCGCTTTTGCTGTCTTGGCCGCCACCGTGCTGGTCGCCAGTTATCTGACGTTGCGCAGTCTGAGCCTGCTGGGGTCGCCGCCTTTGGCCGAAGTCAAGCGGGTGAAACCCGGGCACCAGGAAATCGTGCTGCTGGCGCCGGCCACCAGCAGCGACACCTGGGAACGCCTGGTCGCCGCCGTCAAGAACCTGGTCAAGGAATGGCCCAACGTCCACGGCCATGCCCCCGCCCTGAACGCTTCGTTCAAAAGAGCCTTTCTCAATCTCACCGCCGACGTTCCCGAGATTTCCTTGCACCTGGAAGGGCAGGAAAAACAGAAACTGTGGATCCGCTGGTACAAGCTGGCGAGCGAGAGCAATTCCGGAGCATGGATCGATAAGCTGGCGCAGCGCCAGCCGCCGCCCCTGGCCATCATCGGCGGCGACAACAGCGACCGGGCTTACACCATTGCGCGGGCCTTGGAAGCCTGCCGCGGCGGCTGGCAGGGCGCCCCCCCGCTGTTCCTCATCACCACGGCCACGGCCGATCGTTTCTATCCCGGCCCCGGCTCCGACGCCGACCCCCACAATTCCACCACCTGGCCCAAGGTCATGGACATCTACAGGGGCGCCACCTTTCGCTTTTCCTTCACCAACACCAAAATGGCCGAGGCCGTGCTGGATTTTGTCCAGGACCATCCGGACCTGTGGACGGCGGCGCCTATGCAGCGGCAGGCGGCCGGACTGGCGGGCCAGAGCCATCCGCTCGCGGCCTTGGGGGCGGCGGCCGGCTACCACCGGCCCACCGCCATGGCTCTGTTCGCCTGGCAGGACGACCGCTACTCGCGCGACTTGGCCGAACGCTTCAGCACCGTGTTCAAGGAACGCTTCGGCCCCCGGCCGGAGCCCGAGCTGTCCCCCATTCATTACAGCGTCGGCGATTTCCAGCAGCCCAATCGCTGGGAAAACTGGGCGGTGCTCAACCTGGTGCGGCGCAGCGAGCAGAACCAGCTGTTGGTGCTGCCGACCGGGGCGCAGCGGGCCCGCCGCTTCCTGCGCGACCTGTGCCGCCGCGCCCCGGCCGACCTGGGCGATCTCGTCGTCTTGAGCGGCGATTCCATCACCTTTAACCAGGTTTATCGCGATTGGGAAAGCGCCTGGAACTTCCTGGACATGCCGGTGCCGCTGTTGTTTTTCAGCCACCGCGACCCGGTGGATACGTCGGCGGGCTTCGGCCAGGTCGGGCCCGATTCGAGTCCCACCACCGGGACGCAGGACCTTCTCTTATATCGCGACATTGTGGAAACGCTGGTGCAGGCCGCCTTTCAGGAGCCGGCCGGCCTGGCCGACGCCCGCGTCTTGCCCGAGCGCCTGCGGCGCATGCACTGGGTGGCCGGCCACGTCCGCCATCCCGAATTCCGTTTTCCGCCGGACGGCGATCCGCCCGCCGGCCTGCCCTTGTTCGACGCCGAGGGCAATCGCCAGACCGGCACCGGCGAGCACATTGTTTGGCTCAAACCCGAGCTGCCGAAGGCCAAGGCCACCATCACCATCTGGCGGCGCGATCGCGAGCCGGACGGCCAGACCAGCTGGCGTTCCACCGTGAAACCTCTCGTTATTCCCGGGGCCCCCAGCCGTGCAGCGGACTAGCCTGGCCAAATTCGGGCGCTATGTCGGGCCGCTCGTGGCTCCCGTCGCCCTGTGCGCCCTCGTGGTGCTCATCCTGCGCGAGCCCCTGGTCTGGTGGCTGCAAGGCGATGAAAAATTCGATCAGGAAGCGATCACCGAATGGATTCGCGAGTCCCGGCCGTACAACACGCTTCCCGAGCTGGTGCGCGAATATCTCGACCAGGCCGACCAGCTCCGCCAGCTCCAGGAAAAAACCCAACACGCCGAAGTCCCCGAACTTGTTCGCGAAGCCCGCCAGCAGCTGGACCTCAAACGCGAGGCGATTCTCGAACATCTCAAAGCGCTCGGTAATCCGCCCACCAAGATGTACCCCCAGCAACTGCCGCTCTTCCCGGTGATCTATCGCCTGACGGTGCAGTTCGGTCCGGACGGGCCGCCCATTGTCTGGGAATCGGAACTGCCGCGGCAACAAGGGCAGTACCGCGAGCTGACGACCAAGCTGCTCGACGGCCGCGACGCCAGCGTGACCGTGCACTACCATCTGCACGCCTACACGCAACGGCAAGCGCGCGAACGCCAGGAGGTGACCCGCCGGCTGTGGCTGAGCGGCCTGGGCGTCTTCGCCGCCGTGGCCGCCCTGAGCTGGATTTACATCGCCCAGCGCCGCCAGCGCGAACGCCAACGCCAGCAGACCCAGGCCGAATACCAGATCGGCGAAGCCGAACGCCTGCGTTTGCAGGAAGAGCTGCGCCGCCAGGAAGCCGAACGCCAGAAGGAAGAAGCCGAACGCCAGGCCCTCGAGCTGAAATCGCAGCTCTTCGCCAACATCGGCATCATGGCCGGCTCCTACGCCCACAACATCAAGAACCTGCTCGTCCGCCCCAACGACCTCTTGCGCCGCTGCCTGGAGGATGGCACCGCGCCCGGCGATTATCAGCACATGCTGCACGAAGTCCGCCAGACCCTGGGGACCGTCACCGAACGCTTGCAGCAAATCCTGAAAACCGTCAACCGCGATCCGAGCCAGTCGGAACGCGTCCGCCTCGATCTGAACGCCATGGTGCAGGATATCCAGCGGACCTGGAGCGACCTGGCGCGGGACAAATGGAAGATGGCCCTGGAGCTGGACCTGGAACCGCGCGACGCCCAGGGCCGGCCTTTGCCCTTGTGGATCGAGGGGGATCTGTCCCACCTGCAGCAGGTCCTGGAAAACCTGCTCACCAACGCCCGCGACGCCACCTTCGAGATGCGCAATTATTTGCGCGACCAGGCCCGGCGGCACCCCCCCTTTCCCCCCCTTGCCAAGGGGGGGGAAGGGGAGGTGGCCGACGCGCCGGCGCGGAAGAACGCCGAACCCGCGCTGGCGCGTCGGGCTCCCGAATTGGCCCAGAGGGTTGCGGGGCCCGCGGACACCGAGCGGCGGCAGGCCCTCATCGCCGCCGCCGCCTGGAAAGGCGCGGCGGTCCTGCGGACCCGCCGGCAAGGGGACCGGGTCATTCTGGAGGTACAAGATAACGGCCTGGGCATGTCCGAGGAAGTCCGCCGCCGCTGTACCGAGACGCACTTTTCCACGAAGAGGAATAACGCGCTGTTTGCCGGCCTCAGCGCCGGCATGGGCCTGGGATTATCGTTCGTGACGGTGATCCTGGGCCATCACGGGGCCGCGCTGGAGGTTGTCTCGGAACTTCTGCAAGGGGCCACGTTTCGCGTGAGCTTTCCGGCCGCCCCGTAACAAATCCGCGGGCCTTGGAAACTACGGGTTCGTCCTTTGGCCAAACTTCCCAAAAAAAAAATAAAAATCGCGGATTATTTTATTGCAATCCCCAAAGTATTTGTAACAATGTTTCTAGAGAGACCAGAGTGCTCAAAACTGACTGGGCGACGGTTTTGGGCGTTTGGTCTCTCATTTTTTTACCATAGGAAATGGCCCACCCAGCGAAAATCTGTGGGCCTCTATTTCCTGCCAATCTTGGTGAAAAAATTAGGTAGGGACCCCAACCCCACCGTAGGGGAAACAGGCATGCAAACCGTCACGATCCAAGAAGCGCAGAGGCACCTTTCCGAGATCATCTCTAAGCTTTCCCCCGGTGAGGAGGTTCTCATTATCCGCGACGCCAAGCCAGTTGCTACCATTCGGGCTTCGACTTCAGCCGGGCCGAGAAAACAGCGACCGCTTGGTACGCTCAAGGGGACGGTGCTGTACATGGCGCCGGATTTTGATGCTATCCCTGAAGGGTTTGAGGAGTACGTCGCGTGAGGCTGCTGATCGACACGCACATCTTGATTTGGGCCATGGATGATCCCACAAAATTGAGCATGGCAGCAACCACCGCGCTTTCAGACCCTGCCAACGACTTGCTCCTGAGTGCAGCAACGATTTGGGAACTGGCCATCAAGATCGGCCAGGGCAAATGGAAGCTGTCACTGCCCTACCGCCAATGGATGGACCAGGCTGTTGCCGATTTGGACCTCACCATTTTGCCGGTAACGATTGAGTACGCCCAGAAACAAATCTCCTTGCCAAACCACCACAAGGATCCGTTTGACCGGCTGATCATCGCACAAGGCTTGGTCGAAGGAGTGCACGTTGCCTGTGCCGATCCGGTCTTCGACCACTATGGAATTACCCGCCTCTGGTAATTTTGGGCAGCTTTCGTCTTTAATCTTGTCCCCATTGGTGGTGGCAAAGGGCGGAATATGGCTCTTCGCCCGCAGCCTGCTCAGCGCCTCGTCCCGCGGCGGACCATTTCTTGCCTGGTTAGCGGCGGACCGGGCCTTTTTCCAGGCAAGCTTGGTCTTATTTCCTGCCAATCTTCCAGAACTCGTCAAATAATCCGGCGGTGGCCACTTCCACCGCAAGTGGATCGCCTTCGGTGGCTGCCAGGCGCAGCACCGCAAAATCCCCCAGACGCGGATACAACAGCGCGTTGGTGCCCTGGTAGTCGGCCGCCCGGAAAGTATGGCCGGAATTCAGCACCACGTAGCGGTTCGCATTCACGGGGCTCGGATAGATCAGCACCGGCACGTGGTCGGCGGCCGCATATTTCTTGTCGGCGAGGGTGATGGCGTCCTTGGTCCAAATCAAAGGCAAGCCGTCCAGGACCTGAGCGATCAAGGAATTGGAAGCGGGATCGCCGAACAGGATCAGGTTTTTGGTGTCGATGTCGTCGTTGGTGACGTCGCTGTCGTCCTTGACGGGCAGCCGGCCGCGCCAGAACTTGGCCCATTCCGCCTCGAAGCGACTCAGGTTGGCCTCCGCGAACTGGGCGGTGGCGTCGTGCCAGGCCTTGCCGGTGCCGCGGACGCACAGAAAGCTGTGCGTGAAGGCGTCGTCGATCGGGCCTTGCAAGCCGGTCACCTTTTGCGGCGTTCGCGCCCGCTCGATAAAGTAGCGCTGCGGCAGCAGCGCCGTCCAGCGGCCCTGGCGGCGCATCAGGTAGATTTGGTACGTCCCGCCCTGGCTCAGCCACGGCCGCGGTTTCAGCGTCTGCTCGTCAATCTTGAGCTCCACTTCCGCCGGCGGGCCGACCGGCAAATGCAATAACAGGCCGCGAATGTTGCTGGTTTTGATGGTATAGCCGGTTTCCGTTTTTTCCGCAGCGACGGCGGCCCGCTCATAATGTCGCTCCAGGCCCAGCAGCTCGATCCAGTGGCACTTGGGGTAGCGCAGCGTGTAGGTCACGAATTTGATCTTGGCCGGGTTTTCTTCGCGCCCCTCGGTGACATACTTGGCATACAAGGCGTCGGCCTTTTTTTGCCATTCCGGCGGGAACTTGTGTTCCAGGTCCTTGGCGACAAGGTGGTGGAAGCGGGCCAGGGGAATGCCGAGCTTTTTCAGGCGGGTCTCGATGTTCACCGCGGCTTGCCTCTGCGGATCCTTGGCCCCGGAGTACGCCACCACCGGCACATTGAAGGCGTTCTCGGCATAATCGACGGCGTCGTAAATGCGCAGGCAGGCCTCCTGATAATCGGGCAGTTTGGCCGGCAAGTTTGGGGCGTAGCCGTGCGTGGTGGTGAAACCCGCGCCGGGGCCGATCACACACCAGCGGTCGGGCCAGTGCAAGCCCAGATGCCAGGTTCCAGCGCCGCCCATGGAAAAACCACGCAGCACGATCCGGTCCAAATCCAGGAGCTGATCCCGCTTGAGGAATTGCTCCACGGTAACAAAGTTATTGAGGGCGTCGAAGACGTCGGCCTCGCCGGCCCAGCGGTAGGCGTTGTTGCCCCGGCCGTAGATGGCGAGCTGCACGTGATTCTGGTTGGCGGCAGCGGCCTGGTCGCCGTTGTATTGCTGGAGGAACTTGACCTCGTTGAGGTTTTTGTCCCGCCCGTGCAGAAACACGTCGAGGCGCCATTTTTTCAGAGGGTCCTTGCCGTAACCGGGGGGAAAGGTCACCGCATACGGCTGGACCGAGCCGTCGATACGCGACCGGTAGGCGCGGATCACGGGAAAACCCACGGCGTAGGCCCAGGGGAATTCGCCCGCCGCCATGAACTGGGCCCGCAGCAAGCCGCGATCCAGGGCTTCCACCGTCCAGGCGCCGTAAGTGTCCCGGAAAAACTCATCGTGCTGGACGATCCACTGGGCCGCGCGATGATAAATCTCGACGTCGGCCAGCCAGGGATCGCGGAGGCCCTGCTTGCGAAAGACTTTCAACCTCTCGCCCAGCCGGAACGTCTTCTCCGCGATGGCCTTGAGAGTTTTTTCATCCGGTTTCTTGGAAGGCGCGGGTTTGAAATCCTGCCCTTGGCCCCAGGAGACCAGCCCCATAGTGATTGCCAAACTGATGCCCACACGCAGTTGCCATGTCATGGTAAGATTCCACAGGATTGATGGGGTGTTCACTCCCATGACGATACTGTGCGGTCCTGGTCAGGGCAAGTAGTCGTTGGAAATGTCAAGGAAAGTTCCGGGATGGTTCCGATTGCTTGTTTCCCTATGCCGAATTAAACTGAGTCTGGTTGATTCAGGGAAAGTAAAAGCGGGCGTACGACAAAGGCTCAGGAAACGCTTAAAGTGTTCGCCGCCGTGGCGGAAGGCCGACCTCCCCGACCACCTGTTACAGTAGTTGGAAATGCTGTCCTTGTGACTTTCGGTCAACCTGTCCAATCAGTCAGGCAAAATAATATCAAAGAGGCAAACGATGAGCACTCTGACGTTACCAGCCCACAAACCTGAAATCTATCCGGAAAGCGATGGCCTTCCCATGGCCGACAACACCAGGCAGTTTCGCTGGATCACGACCATCCACGGCGGGTTGGACGCGGCTTTTCGTGACCAGCCGATGGTCTTCGTCGCCGCCAATCTGTTCTGGTATCCCGTGGAAGGCAACTCGAACATTTGTGTGGCCCCCGATATTTTCGTCGTGTTCGGCCGGCACAAGGGCGACCGCGGCTCGTACCTGCAATGGCTCGAAGGCAACATTCCCCCGCAGGTGACCTGGGAGATCTTTTCGCCCGGCAACCGCGCCGGCAAGCTGACCAACAAGTTCCTGTTCTACGAGCGCCACGGCGTCGAGGAATATTATCTCTACGATCCCGATAGCGGCGATTTGAACGGCTGGCAGAGAGATCACGGCCACCTAAGGGAAATCCCGAACATGAACGGTTGGACCAGCCCTCGTCTCCAGGTTCGTTTCGAGCTGATCAATGGCGTGTTGCGCCTCTACGGCCCTGACGGCAAGCGTTTTGCCACTTACCTTGAGCTGGTGGAACAAGGGGAAAAAGAACGAGTCGAAAAAGAAAAAGAACGGGCCGAAAAAGAAAAAGAACGGGCCGAAAAGGAGAAAGCCCAGCAACGGGCCGAAAGACTTGCCGCCCAACTCAAGGCCCAGGGCATCGAACCCGAGGTGTGAACTCTGGCCTCGAATTAGGGCCAACCTGGCCGGGTGAAATCCGCTTCACTGATTCGCTAAAACCTTGACGGAACGGTTGTAGCGAGTTATTGGGCACGCGGAGGAGTTGCCTTCATGGACTTCACCGTGGAAAATGTGTGCGGCTTGCTCATTCGCAGCCGGCTGTTGACAGCCGAGGAA
>CAZFGM010000086.1:0-15697 GCA_964518515.1 uncultured Alcaligenaceae bacterium
CCGTGTTTTTTGAGGGTCGTTTCCCCAAAAACGACTTTTGTCGGGCGCGTCAATCTTAAATTCGTGAGATGTAATGAGAAGAAAAAAATGGCTCAGGTGACTTTCACGGCCAATCTGCAACGCCAGGTGCCGGCCCCGAAAGTGGAAGCCGAGGGACGGACTGTCCCCGAAGTCCTGGATGCTGTTTACTCCGCCTATGCCCGTGGTGGTGACCCGCACCCGCGACGGCGGCCGGTCGTTTGACGTCCTGAGCAATCTCGATGGCCCCCAATTGGTCCTGGAAATCGGTTGAACGTGTCGGAGGTGAGGCCGGTTCTTCGTGTCTGGATGGCGGTTGATGCGTCACGGCGTGATCACAATTTTGCCGAACATCTCGCGGCGTTCCATGCGCTCTTGGGCCTCGCGCAGCTTTTCCAGCGGAAACACCGAATCGACCACCGGCTGAAATATCCGCCGCTCGACCAGGCGCAGGCACTGGAGCAGCTCGTTGCGGGCGCCCATGTAGGCGCCGAGGATGGCGTGCTGCTGGGTGAAGAAGAAGCGCAGGTCGATCTCGACCTTGCTGCCGGTGGTGGCGCCGCAGGTGACGAGTCGGCCGTTCTTGCCCAGGCAGCGCATGGCCTGCTGCCAAACTGCGGCGCCGACGTGCTCAAACACGATATCGGCCCCCCAGCCGGCGGTGCGGGCTTTCACTTCCTTGGCGATGTCCTGGGTGTTGTAGTTGATGAGAACGTCGGCCCCGAGTTGCTCGGCCTTCTTGAGCTTGTCATCGGCGCCGGCGACGGCCAGGACACGGGCGCCGGCGGCCTTGGCGATCTGGATGGCCGCCGTGCCCACCCCGCTCGAAGCGCCGAACACCACCACCTGGTCGTTGGGCTGAACCTTGGCCCTGGTGTGCAGCATGTTCCAGGCCGTGACGAACGTCAGCGGCACCGCCGCCCAATCCACGAACGACCAGGCCTCGCTGATGGGCAGCACGTCCCAGTGCTTGGCCTTGGCGAACTCGGCGAAGCCGCCCTGGGTCTGGTAGCCCTGGATGTGGTAATCGTCGGCGCAGCTATCGATGCCCCGGCTATGCCAGTCGCTGCCCGGGTCGCACTGGCCGGGCGAGATGAGAACGCGCTGGCTGGCGGCCAGGTTCTGGACGCGCTTGCCGACTTCGGCGACGACGCCGGCCGTCTCGCAGCCGCCGATGTGCGGCATGGGAATCTTGCCGGGCAGGCCGCCGCGCACCCACAGGTCCAGATGATTCAGCCCGCACGCCTTGACCTGGACGAGAACTTCGTCATCGTCGATGACCGGCCTGGGCAGGTCCATCAGTTGCAAGACCTCGACACCGCCGGGCTGGGTAAAGGCCATGGCGCGCATTAGATTTCTCCCGTGGGTTTTCCGAGTCCGGAGAAATTCGAAATTCGAAATCCGAATTTCGAAACAAATTCGAAATCCGAAATTCGAAATGTATTGTTCTGCACGAGCCAGGTAACTCCGCCGAAGGTTGTGTGCCATGACGGCAGAATGAGCAAGGCGTTCCCCTTATAAGTCGGCAGCCGTATCCGGCCGATCGAGATCGGGGTGCAGGACCGGTTCTCGCGCCAGGGCATTATTCTGAACTTCCTGGGCCAGGGACCGGCCCCAAAGAACGTAGTGCATGTATCCGAGAAACACGAAAAAGAGCAGCAGCGCCAGAAAAAAACGCGCTTCCGGATTGTTGGCGACAAACAGGCCGAAGGATAGCACGCCCAGCAGAATGCGCAGCATTTGAAACATACCGCGATCTCCCATTTCCGAGCCGGAAGCGTAAGCGACGGCCCTAAACACACCGTCGCTTACGCTTCCGGCTCGGAACTCTCTCCCCCTCGTCAAAACCGCTGGTGCGGCGGCGGCTCGTAAAGCTCGGGCGCTTCGAGCTGTTGGCGGCGTTCCTCCTCGGCTCGTTCGCCCGCGGTTTGCTGGCTCAGGGTATGACCCCACAGGACATAGTGCAAGTATCCCAGCAGGACGACGCCCACCAGGATGATCAAAATGATGGCCGCCACCCCGAACAGAAAACTCACCAGAAACAAAAACGCGCCGCCAAACAATAGCACCAGACTGAGGGCCAGGAGAATCGGCAGAAACGAATCCTGATGATTATTGGAATTTTCCATGACTGTAGCGGGCGCTTGGCCAAACACGAGGCAAAATGCTCACCGACGGTTTGGCCATGGTTTATCTGTTACAATCATTGTACAGTTGCGGCACCCGTTTCCCACAAGGATTCCCCATGGGCTTTCGCCACCTGGCCGACGTGTTGCAAAACCAAGCCCAGCGGCTGGGGCGGCGCACCGCCTTGCGCTTCAAGCGCCACGGGCTGTACCAAGACCTGGGCTGGGTCGAATACGCGGAACAGGCCCGCGCCTGTGCCGCCGCCCTGGTCGAGGCCGGCATCGCTCCCGGCGACCGTGTCGGCCTGCTCTCGGAAAACCGCATCGAGTGGCTGATCGCCGATCTGGGCCTGTTGACCGCGGGCGCCGTCAACGTGCCGCCCCACGCTCCGCTCACGGCCAAACAGATCCATTACCAGCTCCAGGACGCCGGCGTGAAATGGCTGTTCGTCTCGACACGGGACCAGCGCGCCAAAATTCGCCAGATCCAAGACCAGCTGCCCGCGTTAAAAGGGATTGTGACTTTCGAGCGGGAGGCGATGTCGGCCACGGCCGGATGTCCGGAATATTCCTGGGCCGGTTTTCTGCAGCGCGGCCGGAACGCCCTCCCGCGCGTCCAGGCCGAGCTAGAGCGCCGCCATGGCGACCTGAACCAGGACGCCCTGGCCACCATCATGTACACCTCGGGCACCACCGGCAATCCCAAGGGCGTGATGCTGACGCACGGCAATCTGGTGAGCAACGCCGTGGCCATGGACCAGGCCTCCACGCCGCGTCCTCACGACGCCGTGCTGTTCAACTGGCTGCCCTTCAGCCATATTTACGCGCGCACGGTGGATCACTACCTGAGCCTCGTCACGGGGGTGCCGCTGGCCCTGGCGGAATCGGCGGACACCGTGCTTTTGAACCTGGCCGAGGTGCAGCCGACGCACATGTCGTCGGTGCCGCGGCTGTATGAAAAGCTGCTGGGCGGCCTGGCGACGCTCGAACCGGCCCACCGCTCGAAGCGCCTGCGAGCCCTGTTCGGCACGCGCATCGACTGGATCGGCTGCGGCGGCGCCCCCTTGCCGCCCGCCGTCGCCCAGGCTTTTCAAGAGGCCGGCCTGCTCATCCTGCAGGGCTACGGCCTGACGGAAACCGCGCCGGTCATCAGCTTCAACCGCAAACAGCATTTCAAGCTGGAATCGGTCGGCCAGCCGATCCCCGGCGTCCAAGTGCAAATCGCACCGGACGGCGAAATCCTGACGCGCGGCCCGCACGTCATGAAAGGCTACTGGAACAATCCCCAAGCCACCGCCGAGGTCCTCCACAACGGCTGGCTGCACACCGGCGACCTTGGCCGACTCGACGATGAAGGTTTCCTCCACATCACCGGCCGCAAGAAAGAAATCCTGGTCCTTTCCAGCGGCAAGAAAGTGGTCCCGAACTATCTCGAAGGCCTGCTTCTGGCCGACCCGTTAATTGACCAGGCCGTGATCTACGGCGAAGGCCGTAAATTCTTGACCGCGCTGATCGTGCCCCACTGGGACAAGGTCCCAAAAGCCTTGGCCGCCGAAGACGGCGCCCTTCCTTCGGAGGCGGAGATTTTGGCCAGGCATCCGGCGGTGCTGGCCCTTTTGGCCAAGCGGATCAACGCCGCCCTGGCCGAGACGGCGTCGTGGGAGCAGGTCAAGAAATTCCTGGTCTTGCCGCAACCTTTTTCGGTGGCCGCCGAGGAATTGACGGTGAGCTTGAAACTGCGGCGCAACGTGGTGTTCGCCAAGTACAAGGCCGAGTTGGAGGCGCTGTACCAGTAATCCGTTGCTTCTTCAGCGGTGGGCTTATCGCGCTGAACGCCCGCCCTCCGGACCGCCGGCAAAAAGCCGGTCAGCAAGGGCTTGGCTTAACCAGGCATCCTTTGGACCTGGCCCGCAAAGTGAAAACCGGTTTGCCGTTGGCTTACTTGAACCGCTTTCAGAAAATACGTCAATTGCCCCTGGATTAGGATATTTTTTTGTCTCCCACCGTCTGGAGAATCCTATGGTAATCTTCGCTGTTTGACCTTGCGCGAGGCGATGAAACGCGATATGCTAAAGAGTGAAAACGCTATCCTTCCCAAACCCAGAATGCCCATGATTTTTCCCGGCATGGATCCCTACCTGGAAGACCCGCAGTTGTGGACCGGCGTCCATGCCTCGCTGATCGTTTATATCCGCAATCATTTGCAGCCGCTTCTTCGCCCGCGGTATATTGCCGCCATCGAGGAGCGGGTTTATCTGGAAGGGCCGGATAGGGAACGGATTCCCGATGTCTGGATCCACCGCCGCAAGAGAATCAATGGGGGCGTGGCGGTTCTCCAGGCCGATATGCCGGTGGTGGTAAAGGTTCCCGAGTTGGAAATTCATCAAGGGTATGTCACCATTCTGGATCGCCGGTCGGGGCAGAAACTTGTCACGGTCCTCGAGGTGGTCAGTCCCAGCAACAAGTACGAGGGCCCAGGCCGAGAATCCTATCGGGCCAAGCAAAAGGAGCCGCGCAGCAGCAAAACGCATCTGGTGGAAATTGACCTGTTGCGCACCGGCCGGCACGTGCTGGCCGTGGCAGAATGGATGGCCCGCGGTCAGGGGCCCTACCACTACCTGGTGTGCGTCAACCGGGCTCAAGGAACGCGCGATGAATTTGACTTGTACCCGCGAACCTTGCCGGAACCCTTGCCCAAGATTCGCATTCCCCTGGCGGGCAAGGATCCCGATGTGGTGCTCGATGTGCAAGCCGTCCTGGAACAAACGTATGACGACGGCGCTTATGCCGATCGCATCGATTACCGAGCCCCCTGCCATCCGCGGCTTTCCAGGCAAGACCAGGCCTGGGCGGACCGCATCGTAAAAAAAGCCAGGGGACGAAAAAGGTCGGCCCGGTAGTGAAATCCTTGTCGTAGGTCACGAACCATGCGCGCCTTTTTTGCTAGTTTGGAGCCGTTGCTCGCCTGTTGCTTGCTGGCGCTTTGTTCCTGTTCTCGCAATGACAGCGAAGAGATAGCCAAACTCAAGGCAGCGCTTGACGCCGCCAAGGCCGAGGCTGCAGCCGCCAAGGCCGAGCTTGCCAAGCTGACCAGCACCAAGCCGGACGGCTGGCAACCCGATCCAACCTTGCTCGACCAGCTTGCCCCGGCAGCGGTTGTCGAGGCCTACGAGGTACGCCCCCCGAAAGGGTACGGGCTGCTGCGTCCGCCGGCGCCGCCGGGCGGCCGTTTTTTCTTCTGGATGGGC
The DNA here is from genome assembly GCA_964518515.1 of uncultured Alcaligenaceae bacterium. GTDB lineage: Bacteria > Planctomycetota > Planctomycetia > Gemmatales > Gemmataceae > CAZFGM01. The sequence goes on from CAZFGM010000086.1 coordinate 5,393, forward strand.
CCCCAGCGTTTCGACCCGACCGGAGAGAAGAAAAGGGGTCAGGCCACGTTCGGCATTACCTTGTCCACGCTACCCCCCGCCGAGGCCAAGGAAACGACCTTGGAAAAGTTCCTCGACATGGGTCTGGGCGTTTACAAAGAGCGGCTTACCGGCTGGTCGCAAAGGGCCACCGAACGCGGTCAGATCAATGGACTGTCGTTCCTGCGCGTCCGCTGGAGCGGCGTCGAATCAACCAAGGGCCTGAGAATCCACGGCTTCAAATATATGACCCAGGACGGGCAGAACTACGTCGGCGTGCATTGCGATGACGTCGAGCCCTATCATGTCGAGACCCTGAAGTTGGCCGAAACAGCCGCTCATTCCTTTCGCAAGCGCTGAAGGGGTCGTAGTCTTATCGGAGGTTTCGGATTTCGATATTTGGATTTTGAATTAAAGCCGCGGGTTGCACGCGCCTAGACTCGAAGACACACATGATCCCTTTGGCCACCGTTTCCCCAATTACGCCGCCAGCGGCCGGCATCGACTACGAGCTGTTTCTCGATTGCGTCCATTGCGGGCTGTGCACGTCGGCCTGCCCCACGTATGTCGAGCTGGGAGACGAGAACGACAGCCCGCGCGGGCGGATTTACTTGATGCGGGCCGTGACCGACGGCCGGCTCGAGTTGAGCGAATCCGTGCGCCGCCATCTCGATTTGTGCCTGGATTGCCGGGCCTGCGAGTCGGCGTGCCCTTCCGGCGTACAGTACGGCAAGCTCATCGAGCCGTTCCGTCTTCATATGGCGAAAACGGCGCCGGCCGGCGACAACCTGAGTTTTTTCAAAAAGATACTGCTGTTTCACGTCACGCCCTTTGCCCGGCGGATGCGCTGGGCGCTGGCACCGGCGCGGTGGCTGCAATGGACCGGCCTGGATCGGCTGGTGGAAAAACTCGGCTTGCCGCAGCTGATGCCGGCAGGCGTGCGGCAAATTCACGACATGCTGCCGCGCTTGCGGCCGCACTACGGCCGTCTGCCTGAGGTGCTGCCGGCCGAGGGCCGGCGGCGGGCCCGCGTCGCCCTGTTCACCGGCTGCGCCGCCGACGCCTTTTTCCCCGAAACCAACCTGGCCAGCGCTCGCGTCTTGCAGCACAACGGCTGCGAGGTATGGATTCCGCGCGGCCAGGTTTGTTGCGGCGCTTTGCACTATCACGCCGCTCAGGAAAAACCGGCCCAGCAGTTTGCCGCCCGCAATTGCCGGACCTTTTTACCACCAACGCAAACGTTGGATGCCATCATCGTCAATGCCGCCGGCTGCGGGACCATGCTCAAGGATTACGGGCATTTGCTGCACGGGACCGAATCCGCCGAGGCGGGAAAAAAGTTCGCCGCCAAGGTCCGCGACATCAGCGAATTCCTCATGGAGCTCGGGCCTTTCAAGCCCGCCCATCCGCTCAAGCTGCGGGCGGTGTATCACGACGCCTGCCATCTGTGCCACGGCCAGCAAATCCGCAAGCCGCCGCGGCAACTCCTGGAAATGATTCCCGGCCTGGAGCTGGTCCCCCTCAGCGAAAGCGAGATTTGCTGCGGCGCCGCCGGCAGTTACAATCTCACCCAACCCGAAATGGCCGAGCGCCTGGGCCTGCGGAAAATCCGCCATATTCTCGACACGAAAGCGCGGGCGGTCTTCACCGGCAACGTCGGCTGCATCTTGCAAATCGGCCGCTATCTCCGCAAGGAACGGCCGGACATCCGGGTGGGCCATCCCATCGACGCCCTGTGGGCGAGTTATTCCGGTCGCGACCTATAGTGGAAGAAATTGCCAATTGCCAACTACCAATTGCCAATTTCAAATTGGTGGCTTGCTCGGTCAATTGGCAATTGGTAATTGGCAATTGGTAATTGGCAATTGGCAATTCGCTTGAAACACACGACAAGGTCCTGGTGCGTTGTGCTTGTCAAGAGTGCGTTTACTTCCTATGTTGTTAGAAGCCTTGGCCGTCAATCTCCCCCCAACCTGTCACCATTCCATGCCCGAAGTTGTAGTCTGGCAAGCGGCCCAATCGCAGGAGTTGATCGAGCGCGCCGCGGCGCGGTTGGCGGAAGGCCGGCTGGTGGCCCTGCCCACGGAGACGGGCTACGAAGTCGCCGCCGCGGCCGCGTGTCCCGAAGCGGTGCAGCACCTGGCCGCGGTTTCCGGCGGAGAATTCGACCTGTTCCTCGGTTTGGGCGGGCCGGCCTGGCTCGCGGACGGCATGCTCGGCCCGCTAGGTCGGCGGTTTGCCCGCCGCTTCTGGCCGGGACCTTTGATCGTGGTGAGCGGCGAAGGCCTGGAAGTCGGCTGGCCCAAGGACGTGCCCGAGGGGTTGCGGCCAAGTTTGCTCCGCCAGGGACGGCTGGCCTATCGCTGTCCCGATCACGATGCGCCCTTGTACCTTCTTCGTTACCTGGGCACTCCCTTGATCCTGAAGGCGGTTTCCGGGCCGGCGAGTCCCGAGCAACTGGAACAGACGTTCGGCGCGGCCCTGGCCCTGCTTATTGCCGATGAAGGAAGCCGCCGACTTCACGTGCCCACGATAGTCCAGGTGGAAGGCAAGACCTGGGAAGTTCTCCGCGAAGGGATGTGGCCGGCGGCTACCCTGGAGCAAATGACACCCTTCCGGATCGTCTTTGTCTGTACCGGCAACACCTGCCGCAGTCCCCTGGCTCAGGCTCTGTGTACCCAGCTTTTGGCCGAGCACCTGGGTTGCCCGGCCCAAGACTTGCCCCGGCGCGGTTTGGTGGTGGAGTCGGCCGGCCTGTACGCCATTGCGGGCGAGGCCGCTGCAGCTGAGGCCGTCGAAGCGGCCCGCGAATTCGGCGCCGACCTGGCGGGGCATCGCAGCCGGCCCGTGACCCTGGAAACGCTCGTGCACGCCGATTTCCTGTTCGCCATGACGCAGGCTCACCTGGACGCTCTTTCCGGATATAATGTCGGAGGACCCCGGCCGCGGCTGTTGTCCCCTGAGGGACGGGATATCGTGGACCCCCTCGGCGGCAGCCGGGAAGTCTACCGGACGTGCGCCGAGCAAATTCTGACTTATCTGCGGGAATGGCTGGCTGTTTTCGCGGAGTAAGAAATCATCCGGAAACGGGTTCCGTATACGGGTAGCCGCAGGCTTCAGCCTGCGAAAAATCCGCACCCTAAAGGGTGCGGCTACCGTTTGCGGAAATCTCTAAGCGAGGTAGGCCATGCAAATCGCCATCGCCATCGCCATCGGCAGCGATCATCGCGGGTTCGAGGTCAAGCGCCGGCTGGTGCCGTTTTTGAAAAACCTGGGCCACGAAGTCCTCGACGTGGGCACCGACGGCAGCGACAGCGTCGATTATCCCGACTTCGCCTTTCAGGTGGCCCTGGCGGTCAGTCAGGGCCGGGTGCAGCGCGGCATCTTGATCTGCGGCACCAGCATCGGCATGTGCATTGCCGCCAACAAGGTCAAGGGCGTGCGCGCCGCCCCGTGCCATGACAGCATCACCGCCGAGATGAGCCGCCGCCACAACGACGCCAACGTCCTGTGCCTGTCCGCCGATCTTCTCGGCGAGGAACTGATCGAGCGCATGGTACGCATCTGGCTGCAAACGGAATTCGAGAGCGGCCGCCACGCCCGCCGCGTGGACAAGATCGCGCGCTTCGAGGCGGAACACTCGCAATAATTCCAGTCGCGAAAGGTGGGATTATTTTTTGCCTGGAGGTCCGAGCCGGAAGCGTAAGCGACGCATGCCACGCCTTCGGCCGTTGCTTACGCTTCCGGCTCGGACAATAAATCCCCGACCACTCCAAGGGTTTCCCCAGGGTTATTGAGAACTTACATTGCATGCCCTGCACCAGCCGGTGGCGGTGGACCTGCGCCGCATCGCCGTCGCCATGCAGAAAGCGCCGGACATGGTGGAGCCGGGCTTGTCGCTGTTTTCCGCCACGCGCCACCTCGAGCGCATCGCCGATCAGGCCACCAACATCGCCGAGGACGTGGTGTACCTGGTGGAGGGAGAGATCAGCCGCCATCGGCCGGCCGCCGTGGATACTCCGTGACGAGACCAAATCCGAAATTCGAAATCCGAAACAAATTCGAATACCATAATCCGCATTCAATAACCCAACTGTTCTTTCGGATTTCGATATTTGAATTTCGGACTTGCATTTGTTTCGGATTTCGATATTCGAATTTCGGATTGTAACCCTATGGCCAAACCCCGCAAGGGTGGTGCGACCAAGTTTCGTTCCGCATCCTGCTGACAGCGATGGATTTTTTGTTTGTGGAAAAAGCTTTTTTCTTGTAGCGTAGGGGTCAACGGTTGTTCATTCTGTGACAGATGAAGGTATTACCGGTCCCAGCTGGTTGCACGACAGAGTGGTAATTATGATCCCTGGAAGAAGTGCGCCGCCTATTGAAAGATCTTCCGCCCTGATTCGCGGGTAGAATTGCATGTTCAAGTAAGTCACGGTAACCCGATAAGCCGGGACTCCCAGGGCAGGTTGAGATCGGAGAATCAAACCATGCGAAAGGCGACTCGCCGAGCATTCCTGCAATGCAGCGCCGGCTGCCTCGCCGCCGGCAACGTGGGGCTGTATCAGGCCTTGTCCTGGGCCGCCGCAGCCAACGACGCCCAGGTCTACGCGCCGCAGAGGACGCATCATCCCGCCAAGGCCAATCACCTGATCTTCGTCTTCCTCACCGGCGGGTTTTCGCACGTCGATACCTTCGATTACAAACCGCGGCTCAAGATCGATCAGGGCCGTACCGTGGACGCAGTCCACCTGCGCGGCACCGACCGGCTGGCGCTCTTGGATTCGCCCTTCCGCTTCGAGCGGCACGGCCAGTCGGGGTTGTGGATGAGCGAAATCTTCCCCAACCTGGCGACGGTGGCCGACGACCTGTGCGTCATCCGCAGCATGCACACCGACATCACCGAGCACTTCCAGGCGGTGCTCGCGATGCACACCGGCTCATCCACGGTACCGATGCCGAGCCTCGGCGCCTGGCTGAGCTACGGGCTGGGAACGCGCAATCCGAACCTGCCGGCCTACGTGGTGCTGGCGGAGCATCTGCCCTACGCCGGCACCCAGGTGTTCGATAGCCATTTCCTGCCGCCCATCCATCAGGGCGTGCGCGTGGTGCCTGGACCGGAGCCGATTCCCAATTTGCGCAGCCCGGCCCGAAACATGACCCTGCACGACCTCGAACAGCGGATGCTCGCCGATGTGAACGCCCACCACGCCGCCACCCGGCCGGAGGATCAGAACCTGCGGGCGCGCATGAACACCTTCGACGTGGCCCGCGGCATGATGCGCGAGGCCCCCGAAGTTTTCGATCTGGCGCGCGAATCGGAGGCCGCCTTGCGGCTTTACGGCCTGGACCGCGGCGATAACCGCTCGTTTGCCGCCCAGTGTCTCCTGGCCCGCCGGCTGGTCCAGCACGGCGTCCGCGTCGTCGAGCTGATCGACACCGGCTCGAGCGACAACTGGGACGCGCACGGCGACATGCGGCAGCACTACGGCAAGGCCGCCCGTGTTGACCTGCCTTTGACCGGCCTGATTAAGGACTTGAAGCGCACCGGGCTGATCGAGGACACGCTGGTGGTCATTTGCACGGAATTCGGCCGCACGCCCTGGGTGAATAACCCAGGCGGCCGCGGCCGCAACCACTACACCCGCGCCTTTACGAGCTTGCTGGCCGGCGCCGGCGTCAAGGGCGGCCTGGCCCACGGCGAAACCGACCAGCACGGCATCGGCATCGTCGCCCACCCCTGCCATGTCCACGATTACCACGCCACCATCCTGCACTTGATGGGCATCGACCACCTGCGCCTGACCTACCGCTACGCCGGCCGCGATTTCCGGCTGACCGATGTGCATGGCAACGTGGTGCAGGAGATACTGGCATGAGGCGGCGAATGCCGGCATCCCTTTGTCGGTGCTTGGCCACTTGTTTTTGGCATCCTCAAGGGCGACCGATCTCGCCAGTGGCCCGTTCGCGGGCCACCAGGGCCAAGAATAATTGGCGAATTTGCGTGGTATGGCGGTCCAGCTCTTCCAGAAAACCCTGCCCCGGGCTTTGTCCCAGGAAGGGTTCCATGCCCAGGCGGCGGGCCAGCTTTTCCAAATCTTCCGGCCGCTGCGGCAATTCGTCAAGCGAGCGGTTGTGCACGATGCGCAGCCGGCTCTCCACTAGGCGGAGGAAATCGTAGCCGTTTCGTAAAACCCCGTGGTCGGTTTCCGAGAGCAGGCCGGCCTCCTTCAAGGCGTCCAGAGCTTCCCAGGTATTGGGGGGGCGGACGGCGGGCAGAGTGCGGCCGTATTTGAGGCGGAAAAGCTGGACGAGGAACTCAACGTCGATGATGCCGCCGAAGCCGCGCTTGACGTCGCGGTCGGAGCCGGCTGCCTCGACGCGTTCGCGCATGTCCAGGATGGCGTCGGCCAGCGCGGGGTTCCAGTCCAGGCCGTAGGCGGCCTGGGTAACCGCATCCATCACCGCGCGGCCGAAGTCGGCGTCGCCGAACACCACGCGGGCGCGCGTCAGGGCCTGCCGCTCCCAGAGCTGGGCGCCGCCTTCTTCGTAATAGCGGCGAAATTCGTGCAGCGGAATGACCAGGCTGCCGGACTTGCCGGTCGGCCGCAGGCGCATGTCCACCTGGTAGAGCCGGCCCATCGGTCCCTGGTAGCTGGCCGCCTTGATGATGTGCCGGGCCAGCTCCGTGAAGTAATGGAAGTTCGTCGTCAGCTCGTAGCGGTCGAAGCGGCTGGCGCCCGGGGGCGGCACGGTCTGGCCGTCACCCTCGTACACCAGGATCAAATCGAGGTCGCTGTGATAGCCCATCTCGCGGCCGCCGAGCTTGCCCAGGCCGAGCAGAATATAGCGGCTGGCCTGGCCGCCGCGCGGGCCTTCGGCCAGAAACGGCACGCCGTAGCGTTTCGTCAACAGCGGCTGCTGCCAGCGGGCAATCGCGGCCAGGATTATTTCCGCCAGGTCGCTTAAAGCAGCGGTGGTCGCCTGAATTGAATCCTTGCCGAGAATGTCGCGGACGCCGATGCGCAACAGTTCCTTGTCCTGAAAGCTGTGCAAGATGGGATCGGGTTCCGCCGCGCCCCGGCACAGCTCGGCCAATTCCTGGCCCAGCTCCTCGGCCGTGCGCGGCTGGTTCAAGACAAGGCTGTCGAGCAGCTCATCGATCATGCCGGGATTGTTGATGAGGATCTCGGACAAATACTGGCTCCAGGCGCAGAGTTCGACGTAAAGTTTCAGGCTGGGCGGATTGAAGCTGAAAAGCTCCCACAGGACACCCTTGCCGCCGAGTGAGGCGGACACTTTTTCCAGGTTGACCAGAGCCATGTCCGGGTCGGGGGTATCCGCCAGGGCGCGCAGGAGCTGGGGGGCGATGTTGGCCAGGAAATGCCGGCAACGCCGCGTCGAAAGAAACGGAATGTTTTCCTGCGCCAGGAGAACGAGATTGTGATACGCGCCCGGCACATCGCGGAACGGATAGCGGCCCAACACGCTGTGGATGCGTTTGGGATCGGGGTTGGGATCGAGAATCAGGTCCGCTTCCGGCTGCGCTTTGCCGCCCTCATCGGTGAAAGTCTGGTGCAGAAGATGGTCGAGGATTTTGCGGTTGAGATCGGTCTTGGCGTTATAGTCGGAAAGAAAGGCGGCCAAAGGATCCAGGCCGGCGGCGCCGCTGGGTTCGTGGGACAGGTCGCCGACCTGCCTTTTCCCAGCAGGCAGGTCAGCGACCTGGCCCACATAGAAGGAGGCATCCTGGCGGTAGCCCATGCGCAGAGCCAGCTTGCGCAGCTCTTCCGGACCCTCCGGCAGGCGATGGGTTTGCAGGTCGAACATCAGTTGCAGGCAATGCTCGGTTTTGCGTAAAAAACGGTAGGTATCGTCGAGGACGCGATATTCCTGATCGGTGAGGCAGCCGACACGTTCGAGAGCGGCGAGGGCCTTGAGGGTGTTGCCCAGGCGAACGGCGGGCAGGTCGCCGCCGTTAAGCAATTGCAAGAACTGAATGGTAAACTCGACGTCGCGAATGCCGCCGTGGCCGGTCTTGACATCGGTGATGTTTTCGCCGGCATCCCAGGTTTTCCGCTCGATACGCCGTTTGAGAGCCTTGATCTCGTTGATGTCGGCGAAGCTGAGATATTTGCGGTAGACAAAAGGCTCGATGGCCTTGAGAAACTCCTCGCCCAGGCGTTTATCACCGGCCACCGGCCGGACCTTGATGAGGGCCTGGCGTTCCCAGGTTCGGCCGAGGGTATCGTAATAGGACAGGGCGCTGGCCAGGGAGCGGGCCAGGGGGCCGCGCTGCCCCTCGGGCCGCAGGCGCAGATCAACGCGGTAAGCCATGCCGCGATCGGTGTGGGCCGACAAGAGCCGCACGATCTCGCCGACCACGCGGGCGAAGAAATCGCTGTTGTCGATGGTGTGCTTGCCGTGGGTGGCGCCTTCCTCGTCGTACAGGAACATCAGATCGATATCGCTGGAATAATTAAGCTCCTTGCCGCCGAGTTTGCCGAAGGCCAAGACGACGCAGCGCGCCGGTTGATCGCCGGGGGTGAAGGGGTCGCCGAAGCGTTTGCTGATCTGCCGCAGGGCGGTGGTCAGGGCGACTTCCAGGGCACAATCGGCCACGCGCGAGATATCGCGGGTGATTTCCTCGAGCGGCCGGTCGCGAATGATGTCGTTGGTGCCGATGCGGAGCATGTGCCGCTGGCGAAAGCGGCGAAAGGCTCCCAGCACCGTCGCATCCTCGAAAGCCCCATCCACTTCGCCCTGGAGCTGGGCCAGCATCTCCGCCCGGCTGGGACTGGCGCGCAACGGCAGCCGCACCATGTCGAGGAAATCGGCATTGGCGATGAGCAGATCGCTGAAAAACTGGCTGGTGCTCAAGAGTTGCAGCAGGGTTTCCAGCGTCTTGGCCCGGCTTTCCAGCAGCGCCGGCAGTTGCGCGGCTCCACCGGGATTTTCCAGGAAACGTTCGAAATTATTCAAGGCCATGTCCGCATCGGCACAGCGCGGCAACAGCCGTCCCAGCGGATGACACAACTCGCCCAGGACCTCGACGCCGAGAACCTCGGCCAAGTGCTGGAGGTTTCGCTGTCCACGCTCCAGTTCGCGCACGTTCCAACCCTGAAGCATCGGGCGGGCTTCTTCGGACGATTCCAGGCAATGGCGAAGCTGGTCGAGGTGCATGGATGATTTATGTCGAACCGAATCCTCAGCCAAGCGTCGTCGAAGCTCGCTCGGCGGTTTCGCGCACTCACTCGGATAAACCTATCACTTCGGCCAGGATCGATCCGCCGACTTCTTCAGAAGAGCAAACCTTCGCTTTTCAGCTCATTCCTTGCTTTCCGAAGTGCTTCGGTGAACTTGGCCAGTTCCGCCCCTGCGAGGGAATAACGGACGAGGGAACCGCCTCCTGTCCCGACCACAAGAAAGCACCGATCCGCATACTCCTCATCGCGAATCACAGTGACGGGCAGGCGCTTGTCCCTTCCGATCAGCAAAGAGCGGTCATCCTTTTTCGAACGAGAGGAACGATTCGATACCGGGATTTGCTCCAGGAAATGGACTAGCCGATCAATGGTCTGGGCGGAGGAAATCTCAAACGAGAAGTAGACGGATGGTCCTTGAATCTGAGCATACCACTTCTCTGGTCCGGCATGCGTCTCGTCGATAAAGACGCGCCACTGGCCCGAGGAACCACTGGCCACCAGGTCAAACCAGTAGTCATCGGCGGCGGGTTGCTTTGTCATTGCCTTTTTCATTTGCCAACCTTTTCATGATTTCAGTCAAAATGAAACCAAAGGCTATTCTATTTTTTGTACCGGATTGCCGTCCTCACCGACCCGTTCATAATCGTCCCCCTCCCCCTTTTGCACATCCCAGTGGTCAGGGTAGCCTGCGTGAGCCGCATCCCTGATCCAGATATTTCCTTCCGCATCAACGAACCCTTTTTCGCCAGGTTTCCTCTTCGGTTATTCCGTATCTTTGGGATAAAGGGAAAGCTCCCATCCGTTGGCAAGCCCTCGTTCTTGATTCGATCGATCACGCGTTGGGGTAGCTTTTGAGCCTTTTTTGCCACGGTCATCCCCAATCGATTGAACAATTTCCCCTTTTTTTGGCTTGTCATCACCGTTCGCCCAGGATTATTGTAACAACCTGGATCCATTCCAATCAATGCCCTTGCCGACCCGCCCACCTACCTTGTGGAGTTTTGCCAAATGAAAAGGTTTTTTATCTTGCTGGTGTGTCTTCTGGCCGCCCAGAGCTTCGGCCAGGACCTGGTCAAACCGG
>CAZFGM010000087.1:0-15629 GCA_964518515.1 uncultured Alcaligenaceae bacterium
GCATTCTGCCCACCGGCGCGGTCCATCATTGGACGGGCACCGCCGCCGATACCTTCCAGGCGGCCAACCGGGTCGCCACACTGGATGTCACGTATTATGCCGATCCCAGTTTGTTGTGGAATGCTGTTCCCTCGCCACGGGTAAGGGTGGCGGGCAATCAACTCACCATCGATCCGCCGGCGGGATATGTCGGCACCTTCCGGGTCGAAGTGACCGCCAGCGACGGCCAGGCCAGCAGCGCGGTGCGAACTTTTAACGTCAACGTGACCAATGGGGCTCCGGTACTGCAGCCGATTCCCGAGCAGATCATGAAGTCCAGCCAGGACACGACGGCGGTGGGTTTGTCGGCCAACGACGCCGACGGCGACTCGCTAACGTACAGCGCTCGGGTGCTGGGCCTGGCGGCCACGGCCTACCAGCTGGACCTGAATCAGGTTCTTGGGTTCATGGGCGATTACTACACCGGCTATCACGGTTACCAGGAAAAATGGCTGCAAGCCCAGGACGGCCGGTTTTACGGCATTCTGCCGACCGGCGCGGTGCACCGCTGGACCGGCACGGCCGCCGACACGTTCCAGGCAGCCAATCGAGTCGCCACCCTGGATGCCACTTTCTATGCCGATCCGAGCCTGCTGTGGAATGCGGCCCCCACTCCGGTTGTGCAGCTGGTCGGCGACCAGCTGACCATCGATCCGCCGGCAGGATACGCGGGTATTTTCCAGGTTGAGGTTACGGTCAGCGATGGCACGGTCGGCGTAACGCGCTCGTTCAACGTCCGGGTGACGATGCCCACCACGGCGTTGCTGGAAATGCCCATCACCACCAACCAGTCGTTCTACCCCGCCACCGTGGCCGCTATCCCCGGCCTGGGCAACGGCTACCAGCAGAACGTCGCCATCGAGGTGGACCTCAACCACGATAGCCAGTTCAGCGGGCCCCTGGAACTCAACTTCGCCAGCGCCACCTTCAATGCCGATGGCAATGTCAACGTTCCCTTGCACGGCCTGATCTACGGCACCTACCAGTTCCGTGCCCGCTTCTTGGATCTGGCCGGCGAGGTTATTTACAGCCCGGTCCAGACCATGACCATTTTACCCCCGGCTGGGAGCACGTCTCTGTTCGAGGCGGTCAGCCAAGGGGACGTGCAACACCTCGCGCAGACCAGCGACATAAGTTATCTGCTCAGCCCCACGGAGTTGGCCGTCAAATTCACCGCCGCGGCTACCGATTACACCGCCCACGTGCAACTGGTCGGTTCCGACCCCAATGCGGTAGGCACCAAGGTAAACGACCAGCAGGTCGTGTACGCGAATGTATTAACCGGCATCGACTGGCAGCTGGGGTTGTTTAAAGACCGGATGAATAAAGACAGTCTGCAATACGACTTCCTCGTCCATCCGGGGGCCGACCTGGCCGCCCTGCAGCTGGTTTACCCGGAGGCGCAAAGCCTGGCGGTTGATGCCTACGGCCGGCTGGTCATCACGCTGAATGACCATGTCAAGCTATATCAGACCGCCCCGCTGGCCTTCCAGGTGGCCGCCGACGGCAGTTTCGAGGCCCGCGTCAGCCGCTACCTGGTAACCGGCACCACGGTCTCTTTCGAGGTTCTGGATTACGATGCGAACCGATTGCTGATCATCGATCCGAGCATCAACATACCGTACACCTTCGTCAACGGGGACATTCTCGTGGGCCTGAGGCAAGGGCTGGTCGAGATTCACAAGGCCGACGGCACGCTGGCCGCCCAGCTTGATGTACGGGCGGACCTGGGCGGCTCCAGCAGCCACCAGGCACGCGGCGGCGCCTTCGACTCGGCCGGCAACTTCTACGTCACCAACTGGAACAGCACCACGCCACGCGTCGCCAAATACGATCCGAACGGCAACTTCCTCGGCACCTTCGGCAGCGGCATGTCCGGCCGGGTGGAATCGATCGTGTTCGACGACGTGGGTAACGCCTACGTCGGCTCCAACAGCTCAAAAAAGGTTTTCAAGTTCAAACCCGACGGCACCGTTTTTCCCGGCGCCCCTTACACGCCGACCGGCAGCCAGACGGACTGGACCACTCTGTCGCCCGACCTGAAAACCATCGTCTACACCGCCGAGGATAGGAACATCTATCGCATGAATGCCGCCACCGGCTTGAATCTGGCCAATCTACGCAGCAACTTGCCGGGCAGCAGGGCTTTCGCGCTCCGCTTCCTGCCGACAGCCACCGCCGGCCCCTGCAGCGGCCCCGCCGGCAGCGGAGAGCCCAGCTTGCTTGTCGCCGACAGCGCCACCATTCTGGAGATCGACGGCGCCGGCACGATCGTTCGCCAGTATGACACGTCGCCGGCAAACACCGTCAATTCCTGGTTCGGCCTGAACCGCGACCCGGACGGCCTGACCTTCTGGAGCGCCGATCTTGGAGGCACGATCGTTTATCGTTTCACCATCGGCACCACCACCCCTACCTCCCAGTTCAATTTGAATGACACGAGCACCGGCGGTTCCAAAGGTGCCGTCGGCATCACCGTCAAGGGCGAGCTCATATCCTTCCCCACCCCGGTGGACGACACGCCGCCCATCTTCGCTGTCGGCACGGATACGGGCTCCTCGGAAGTGAAGGTCTACGATTCGGCAACCAGAGACCTGCTGCACGACTTCATTGCCTTCCCCGGTTTCACCGGCGGGGTTCGCCTTGCCGTGGCCGACGTCAACAACGACGGCTTCCCCGACATCATCGTCGGCACAGGCCCCGGCGACGGGCGCCTCAAGGTCTTCGACGGCACCGATCCCACCAACGTCCTTTACGATTTCAATCCCTTCGGCGCCGGTTATAGCGGCGGCCTGAACGTCGCCACAGGCGACTTCAACGCCGACAGTTTCTTCGACATCGTCGTCGGCGCCGGCGCGTCCACCTCGGACATCAAGGTCTTCTCCGGCAAGGACGGGTCGCTGATGCGGACCCTCGATGCCTTCGGCGCCAGCCCTGGCGGGGTGCGCGTGGCGGTGGGCGACGAAGATGCTGACGGCATGCCCGACATCATCGCGGCGGCCGGTCCCGGCGCCCTGCCGCGCGTGCGCGTCTTCAGCGGCGCCAGCGGCCAGCAGATCACCGGCCCGCTCGGCGACTTCCTCGCTTTCGACGCCGGCTTCCGCGGCGGCGTCACCGTGGCCGCCGGACGCATCATCGACGGCGATTGCCACCTGGAGATCATCGTCGGCACCGACGGCCTCAGCGCGTCGCACGTCAAGGTCTTCAACGGCGCCACCGGCCAGGTGGTCTACGACTTCTACGCCGCCCCTATCGGCTACCTGTTCTTCCCCGACGGCAGGCGCCTGCGCTCCGGCGTCCGCGTCGCCGCCACTGACCTGGACGGCGATGGTCTGGAGGACATCATGGTTACCTTCGGCCCGCCAGGTTACCCCTCCGTCAAAGGTTACTCCGGCCTGAACCTCAGCCCGATCACCAATTTCAACGCCTTCACCAGCAGCTACGAGGGCGGCTTGACGATCGGCGGGAAGGTCAAGCCGCACTCGTAAGTTTAGCGGGGAGCCGGAGGCGACCGCTTGCCTCCGGCTCCTTGCTAACAGCTAAACTTGCACCCCGCGCTTGATTTCCTCGCTTGCCCAACTTCTGGCAGTTTCCCAGTTGCCGTTCATGATTGCCTTTTTTATCGGCATGGGTCAAACCTGGGTATCAATGATCCGAGCCGGAAGCGTAAGCGACGGGGGGGGGAGTCCGTCGCTTACGCTTCCGGCTCGGACCTGTTACCCTGAAACCGGAAACTTGAACCATGCCTTTTTTATCCTTAGGTCCTGTCAAAACTCATGCCCTGTGCTGAAAGCGCCGATTATAGGGATTGTGAGGCTTTTTCGGGTTGAACCGGATATGAGCCTCAGGACAAGTCCTCCCGGTGAGGCCTCCATGCACCAGGCCTTTCGCTGTACCCTAGCCACCCTACTGCTCGCGGCGGGGATGACGCGCGCCCAGGACCCCTCCCCGGAAAGTAAAGGGTTCTTTCCTTCCCTGGACTTCAGCGTGGGCATCGACCTGCACTGCCAGGTGGGCGTCGATTTCCTGTACTGGCACATCCAGCGCATGCCGCAGGTTCCCCTGTTCACGACCGCGCCCGCCGACGTGAACAACCCGTTCATCAACGGCACCCTCGGCCAGACCACCACCAGCGTTGTCAGCAATGCGTTGAAGGACGACTTCCAGCCGGGTCTGCGCCTGCGGGGCGGGGCCGCCGTGCCGGGCCAGAATATCACCCTGGCCCTGGAAGGAAGCTACTTTGTCCTGCAAGAATCCCGCGGCGGCGTGGATTCGATTAGCCCTGCCGAGGGATTCCTCCTCTCTCGTCCCGTGATCAACACCCAGGACGGGAAAGAGACCGTCCTGTCGGTGACGGCCCCGAACCAGTTCACCGGCACGGGCTTGGCCCGGGCCAGTTCCCGGTTGCTGGGTGCGGATGCCAGCGTCGTTCTGATACCGATGGAGTACGGATTCAGCTTCCTGTGCGGCTACCGCTATCTCAACCTCCGGGAGTTGCTCGAGGTCGGCCAGACCTCTTCGCTTCTGGAATTTGGCCTGGTGGCGTTCAATGGAGCCACCATCGAGCCTCCCGCCACGGTCACCCTGCGGGATGTGATCCGCGCGCAGAACGATTTCCACGGCGGCCAAGCCGGCTTGCGCATTGATTTCTCGAGCCACGATTGCGCTAAGTATCGCTGGTTCCTGCAGATGGAGGGGCGCGTGAGCGCCGGCGGGACCCAGGAACAACTTTCGTACCAGGGCGGCAGCACGTTGTTGGTCCCGGGGTCGGCCCCGCAGACGGCGGTGGGGGGATTACTCGCCCTTAGCTCCAACATCGGCAACCATGACCGCTGGCATTTCGCGGTCGTGCCCGAAGTGGGCCTCAACGCCGGTTGTGAGTTCGGCCCGGTGCGGCTGGTCTACGGCTACAGCTGCCTCTACTGGAGCAACGTAGTGCGGCCAACCGCCGCCGTCGATCGGACCATCAATCCCGGATTGCTGCCGACCGCCCTCTCCTTTGGGAGCAACTCAACTCCCGCCCGTCCAGCGCCCATATTCCGGCAAGATGATTTATTTGTGCACGGCCTGTATGTGGGCGTGGAAATCACCTACTGACATTGGCCCGGTCCCACGATCTTATTCAGTTTGCCCGGTTTTCCACGGCAGGATTCCGGCTTTGTCACCCTTCTGGATTTTTTGGCCTGGAAAGACGAAGAAGAACAAGATACACCTGCCTACTTTTTCCTTTATTCCGAGGGGGGGCTTCCGGAAGCGATGCCGGAAGCGAAGGAGCGTCCGCATGTTTTCGTCCTGGCGGCAGAGCCGGAAACCGTGGCCGAACCCGACCGGAAGAAAGCCGGCGTTTTCCCTCCGCCCGCGGGTCGAAATGCTGGAGGACCGGCTCGCCCCGTCCTGCACGATGCCGCTGGTTACTCAGGATCTTTTGCCGCAACGGCTACCCACCGTCGCCTGCGCCGCCGCGACGGACTCCCACGACAGTAACATTTGGCTCATTGATCAGGCCGGACTGGGGCTGGCCGAAACCCTGCGCCTTTCCGTGATTTTCCACTTTGCTCCGGACCAGGGGCCGCTTCCCACCCTGGAATATTTTGATGCCGGGGCCGGACTATGGCGTCCCGTGCGGGGCAGCACCCAGGTTGCCGATTCTCTGGTTGGCGATGCCGGCCACGGCACCATCACCGTCATTCTGGATAGCACGAGCAATCCCGCGCTGGCGACTCTGCAAGGCACCCCTTTCCAGCTGGCCAGCCAGCGCTTTCTGATAACCGTTGCGGGTCCATCCGCGGTCTCGGATTTCGTCCCCAATTCGATCCAGAGCAGCGATCAGGTTTTTAGCCGAAGTCTATTCGATTTCGCGCCCCCTCTGCCCTCATTGCCAAAGCTGGACACGCGCGGCGCCGGCCTGAGCGAAACGGACTCGGCCATTGGGGAGCTGGTCGCCGATACCCACGCGGCTTTCTGGACGGAACCCCTCGACCAGGGGGAAGAATTCAAGTCGGCCGAACCCATGCCGGCTCAGCCGCCGGGGGAAGAACACCGACCGATGTCCGATCCGGGGCCTGAGCTGGCTTGTGAGACTACTATCTCCCTCGGTGTGGCGACCGCGGCACCTGGGGAGGACGGACTATCGTGGACCATCCTGCGTGCTTCCGCCGAACCCCAAGCGCTGCTGCTGATTTCGCGGCCGACCTTGCCGAGCGAGCTGGTGGTCCAACAAGTAATCCTTCAGGGAGGACCGGGCCATCTGCTTGTCGTTCTCCTGATATTGGGCTGGGCCAACCCTTCCGGCCGGGAAAGCAACAGACCTTCCCCCATGGGAGAATCTTCACCCCTTTGGCCAGGCGACCTTGGTGGCCGGAACAAACGCCGGCACCACCCGGCCACCGTACCACGGGCGCCGCCGCCAATACCTCGGATAAAAAGAAGGGCAGGCATCCTTGTCTGCCCTTCTTTCGTTTCCCAGGGGACAGGCGAGCCGAGCGACGTAAGTCGCCGGGTGGCGACGCCTGCCCTTTACCCGGCTGCTCACGCGGCTCGGCTCGCCTGGCTCGCCTAATCCTACTAGCCACGTCGGGGATGCATCAGGTACAATCAGGCTCGAATATCCCAGAAGTACCTCTTTTTTCTTCGGGTTCGTTCCATGCGGCACGTTTTGTCGGCTCTGGTGCATAACCAGCCCGGGGTTCTGGCCCACGTCTCGGGCATGCTTGCCTCGCGCGGCTTCAACATCGACAGCCTCGCCGTCGGCGAGACGGAAGACGCCCATCTGTCGCGCATGACCTTCGTCGTGCACGGCGACGACGCCGAGCTCGAGCAGGTCCGCAAGCAGCTCGACAAGATCGTCACCGTCGTCAAGGTGCAGGACATCTCGAGCGAGGACTTCGTCGAGCGCGACCTGATGCTGGTCAAGGTCCAGGCACCGCCGGCAAAACGCATGGAGATCGTGCTGTTGGTGGAGATGTTCCGCGCCCGCGTCGTCGACGTCAGCTCCAGCGACCTGATGGTGGAAATCTCCGGCACGGAACGCAAGATCGAGGCCTTCATCGACCTGATGCGGCCGTACGGCATCGTCGAGCTGGCCCGCACCGGACGCATCGCCCTGGTGCGCGGCAACCCCGGCGGCGACGTTTTATAACCAAAAACGAAATCCGAATATCGAAATCCGAAACAAATTCAAATATCAAAGGAGAAAATTTGGAACTTCCTTGGATTTCGGATTTTGAATTTCGGATTTGTTTCGGATTTCGATATTCGGATTTCGAATTTTGGAGATAATAGAATAGTGACAGTTTTCAAGCAAGGGAGAGAAAAGTCATGGCCTTCGGATCATTTCAAACCCTGGAAGAAGTGGTTCGCCGTTATCAAGTCGTGGTGCGGCAAGATCGCTTTGTGCAACCGCTGCCGCTTCCCGTTGAGGATCATTTTCGGCAACGTTTGGAGTTCCTGAGGCAAAATGCGCCGGTCAGCGCCTCGGAAGAAGCGATTTGCGAATTCTTGATTGCACCGATTTTGCAGGAGGTTTGGTTTTCCTATAGCGACACCTTGATGATTTGGAGCCACGTTTCCTTGAGCTTGGATGAGACGCTGACCGGGTTTCCGGATTATTTTTTTTCGCGGCGCTCTCCCCTCGGGCCGGTACGAGAAAAGCCGTATGTCCTGTTCGTGGAAGCCAAGAAAGATGATTTCGATGCGGCCTGGGGACAATGCTTGGCGGCCATGCTGGCGGCCCAGAAACTCAATGATGGCTCCAATCAAACCATTCTCGGAGGCGTTTCCAACGGGCGCGTCTGGTACTTCGGCAAACTGCAGGGACAATATTTTACGCAAGATCCACGAACCTATTCGGTGGATGATTTGGCCGATCTTTTTGCCACCCTGAATTTCCTGTTCCACCAGGCAAAGGAACAAGCGTTGGCCACCCCCCTGAGAATCCATCATGGAATTACCCTATAGCACCCGGCCCGTGAATCCCACCCTGATTCCGGTCCTGGAAAAGCTTAAGCCGGGGCAGCGCATCCGCATCACCCACCTCGTCCGCGTCGGCAGCCGGTCCTGGCCTGTCGTTATTACCGGCACGTTTCGCGCGTTCAACTCCCTGGCCACCGGCCTGAGTACCGACCGTCTGCCCCAGGACGACATCATCGTGCCGGTCGTGCATTTCACCAAAGACAACCAGGAACACAGCAGCGTCGCCCTGGACGAGCATACGCGGATCGAGATTTTGTAACCGTTCACCGCTTTTTACATGGTGGCAGCGGTAATGGATGCCACGCATGCCATGCATGCCACCCCCCGCAGCAAATAATGGAACCCCTTCCATCGCGTTTTCACCCCCCCCGCGGGCGGACGTGAAAGTGTGTTGGCGAAACAGGGAATTCTTCAAGGTCCCCCTGTTTTTTCCGGAATATCCTCGGCTTCCGGTTCCAGGCGCACGGCCGCCAGGATTTCTTCGATCTGCCGCACGCAGGCGGTGAGGGACAGGGCCGCCATTTGAAAGTTGGTGTGGTCGGAGACACGGCGGAACTCGCGAGCGAAAAATTCCGCCGCCCGCCGCAGCTTCGGCAGCTTTCCTTTGGCTCTGCGAATATACTCCCTGGCGTTCTGCTGTTGATAGCTCGGCTCCACCGCCCGGAGGTAGTCGAAGATCATGCGATGAACGTCGAGCATTTCTTCGTCGTCCTGGATTTCCTCGGCATGCTTGAGAAACGCCCGCACCATCCAGGCATGGGCCAGGACCAGGTTGAGACGTTCCATGGCTTGGTTGGGAGTCATGGACGAGCTCCAGAAGGAAGAATTGACAATTGACAATTGACAATTGACATACAATCTCTCCTTTGCCAATTGCCAATTGAAAAACACTCTTCCAATTTTCAATTGGCAATTGGTAATTGGCAATTGGCAATTCTTCTTGATATTCAATCCATCTTCATTATCCCCGTCGAAGAAGGTCCCTGGGGACCCTTGGCAACCGGGGCCGCTTGGTGCCGCAGCTTGGCTTCCCGGCTCTGCTGGTCGATGTACCCCTTGGAATAGAGCACCAGGCCGGCGCCCACCGCGGCGAGCAGAATGCCCGCGCCGAACATGAGCCAGCCCGGCAGCATTTCCGGGTCCGAGGCGCCTTCCGGCGGGTGCCACAGCAAGCTGACGACGGCATTGACGATGGGGGCGCCCGCGAACACCAGGGGGGCGATATACAGCGGCTTGCCGCCGTTCTTGATCGACAGAATGATGCACAGTGCCCCGGCCGCGCCGGCAATGCCCCCAAAAGTCGCGAAACCCAGGCCGCGCCACAACACCTGGCCGTCGCGCGTGAAAGCGAGCTTTTCCCCCGCCGCCAGATCGAAGGTCAACAACAGCAGCGGAATGACCACGGCGGTCAGGAAATAGGCCAGGCCGACGCACAGGAAGGCCCGCACCGAGCCGGCGCTGGGATTGCCGCCGCCCATCTTGGCCTGGCCTTCGTGCAGCACCGGCACGTAGACACCCCAGGACAACACCGCGCCCAGCACAAACGCTTGCCAGATTTCGAATTTCATCACTCGCTCCTTGGAGATTAGTTTCTGTCGTGCGAGAGTCATTTTATGATTGTTCCCCGCTTGCGTTTAGCCTACGCGATATCAAGGGGGAGCCCGAAGCGCCAGCAAGGATCCACCGAAACCCTTGCTGGCGCTTCGGGCTCGCGTGAGCTTAACGCAGCGCGACCAGGAATGGATTTGCCGATTGAAGAATACCCTTCCCTCGGGTACCATCATTCTTTGCGATTCCATTCCACCTGAGGTTGCCATGAAACGACCCGCTTATGTTTTGGTGGCGATGTTATGGGCCTCCCTTGCGGCGGCTCAGGAACCCACCCGCGCCGATCTGGCCAAGAAGGCCAAGGCGGCCACCGCTCTGGTGGAAGTGGCCGGCGGCTTCAAGCACGGGTCGGCCTTTTGCCTGCACGAGTCCGGCATCTTCCTCACTAACGACCACGTGGTCCACGGGGCCAAGGAGGTCAAGCTGATCTTGAACCCGGGCCTGAAAAACCAGCAGATCGTCAAGGCCAAGGTGGTTCGCGGCGACGCCGACCTGGACCTGGCCCTGTTGCGCGTGGACGAGAAAGCCGCCTGCACGCCGCTGGTCCTGGGGTCTTCCGAGGGGCTGACGGAATTGACCGAGGTGATCGCCGTCGGTTATCCGTTCGGCAAGTTACTGGCCTTTGAGAAAGGGACCTATCCGGCGGTCAGCGTCAATGCCGGCCGTATCACCGCCCTGCGTCTGAAAAAAGGCGAGCTGGACCGCATTCAGATGGACGCCGTGGTCAATCCCGGCAACTCGGGGGGCCCGGTCCTGGATACCAAGGGAAAGGTCATCGGCGTTGTCGTCAGCGGCGTCCGCGGCGCCGTCGTCAATTTCGCCATTCCCGTCAGCCACGTGCATCGCTTCGTGGACCGGCCCGAGGTGGAAGTCCTGTTCCCGGCCATCGCCTTTGCCGATCGCTACAAGGCTGTCGATTTTCGGGTGCGGGCCATCTCGCTGATTCCCACCAAGGAAATCCATTCCGTGGAGCTGGTCCTGGCCGGCAAGAGCGGCAAGGAGCGGGCCTTCAAAATGGCCTTGAAGGACGGGCTGTACCGGACCACGGCCGAAGCTTTGCTGGCGGCGAAAGGACCGGCCACCCTGCGCGTCACTCTCCTTTACGGCAACGGCACCATCCAGGGACTGGTCACTGATCGCCCGGTGAAAATCGGCGGCGCGGCCGTGCCGCTCAGCGAGATCCGTAGCCTGCGCTTTTCGCCCCAACCCCAAGCGATCTTGACCAACGGCAAGGTCCTCAAGGGCGAGTTTCACGGCCTGGACCCCCTGCCCGTGCAGCTCGGCGGCGACACCCTTCAGCTCAAGCTGGCCCGCGCTCTCGAAGCCTCCGTGCAGCCCGCGCAAGATGAATCCGCCATCGATTACACCATCATCGTCCGCCGGGGGGACAAAGAAGTCATTCGCCTCAAGGACGTTCTGGCCTTCACGCAAGTGCCGACCGCATCCATCGGCGACCTCACCAAGATCAGCATCCCGCCGACGATTTTCGACAAAGATTCGCTCACCTACAAGCTGCCTAGCACCGTCGGTGACGTGGCCGTGGGCGGCGGCGGGCGTTACCTGATCCTGCACCTGAACAAAGCGCGGACCCTGGCGGTTTTCGACGTCAGCCAGGCCAAGATCATTCACACGCTGCCCTTGTCCGACGACAACGTGCGCTTCGCCGCCGGCATGGACAAGCTGATCGTGGCTTATCCGGGCACCAAGGTATTTCAGCGTTACAGCCTGTTGACCTTCGACCGCGAGGCGAGCCGGCCGGTGGCGCTTAAGGGTCCGGTCCATACCCTCGGCCTGGGCTCGGCGTCGAGCGGCCCGCTGTTCGTCGGCGGTCCCGTCGGCCCGGGCGACACGCAAGGCTGGCATGTCACCTTTCTCGACCTGGATTTCAACGTGCTGCCCATCAAGATGAAAGGAACGCCGGGCATCGGCTACAACGACCCCGCCCCGGTCCGCGCCTCGGCCAACGGCAAGGTCTTCGCCGGCTGGGGCTACGGCGTGCAGGCCATTCTCGTCGAAGGCCTCGAAGCCCAGCTCTACCATGTCGGCCACGGCTCGGGCGCAGTCATTCCCAGCAACGACGGCCAGTTTCTGTATACCACCAATTCCGGCATCTTCACGAACCACGCCAAGGAAGTCGAGGGCACCAACAGAGGGCCTCGCCACTGCAGCGTGCCCGCCCACGGCTATCCCTATCACCTGAGCGTGCGGGTTCTAGATCAGTCGCGGCCGGGAAACGATCCCGGCAAAGGCGTCACGGTCCATCTCGGCGGCGACGCCCGCGTGCTGGCCACCCTGCCATTCATCGACGACCTGCGCGAACACATGGATGGCTGGGGCCGAAAACCCATGACCGTGGATAAGCGCCTGTTTTTCATTCCCGATGCCAAGATCATCATCACCCTGCCGTACAGCGACGACCGCCTGGTCCTGTACCGCTTCGACATGGACGACGCCCTGGCCAAATCCGGCATCGACTACTTGTTCGTGACCTCGAGTCCGCCCCTGAGCGCCCGCAAGGGGGAAGCCCTGACCTATCCCATCGCGGTGAAGTCCCGGCGCGGCGGCGTCCAGTTCAAGCTGGTCGCCGGCCCCCCCGACATGGCCCTCACCCCGAACGGCCAGCTCACCTGGCCCGTGCCCATGGCCCTGCGGCAAACCGAAGTGGAGGTCATCGTCGCGATCAGCGACGCCTCGCGTCAGGAGATCTTTCACACGTTAAAGTTGGGGATTCGCGAGTAAGCACTTGACGATTCTCGCGCCTTCTTCGACGACCTGCGGCGATACCGTTTCGTTGCGAAGTGATCGCAAGCGGACCAGCTCGCCTCCAAGGCACGTGGTTTTTTTGTCAGAGTCCCCGGGAGGATCGAAGAATATCCTTCATCAGGGCATCGGGCAGCTTAGCCACGATTCGACGCTGTTTTTTCTTTCGCATGATTCAAGGCCTGCCTCGAAAGGATTGCGGTCTCGCGCCTAGCCAGATCGTCGAACCCGTTTGGTTGGCCGTTTCACGAGTTTTTTAGGTTCAATGACCCGTAAACCCATGTCGCGAGCTTGCTTGCCGATGCGAGCCCAAAACGCTTGGCGCTGCTTGGCGGTGAGGCCCTGGAGCCGTTCGTGGACCTTGAATTTCCATTGGTCCACTTCGTTCAAAAATGCATCAAGATCGGAGTTCATCACAAGCCTCGAATGGATTACAAATAAACGGGGTCTTGAAATAGCTGTATAAGCGGTTTACTGATTCGTATTGTCGCCTTTTCATTGGACGAGTCATATGCCGGTGGTTCCAACTGACCAAGTAGTCGAGTTGGAAACAGGTGGCCACGGCAACATGTTGAGCGTCGGTTTCGCGCCGTTGGGCCAAGACGCCGGCCTCAATATAGGCCTGAGCCAGGGTTTCGACTCGCCGGTGATTGGCAACACATCCGGCTTTCGTGATCTTATTTCCTTGAGGATCGGCTGCCCGTATTCGGTCGGTGCAGCTTCAATTTCGACTAAAGCCGCGTGGGAAATCACAGCGCTGCCACGCTGTCCGTCAAGCAACCGCAGCAGGCGTTTTACTACCTGCCTGCGATCGCGCGGCTGACGCGGTGCGAGGCTTCCCCGGACGCTGGTTTCCAGATAAAAGGTTGGCCCAGGCATTGCCGGGAAATCCTCGTCCCTGGGGTCACTTGGTTTGGAAATGGCTTTGCACGATTTCATGCACCAGCCAGCGGCAGTCGCCTGTCTCAACTTTATCGTGCCTCCGCCATCACTTCCAGTTGCATCAAACTGCGCTGCTGTTCCTTCTCGAGAAACTCGCGGCCCTTCTTGACGTTGACGTGGTCCCAGGGCAAAACTTCGGTCATGGGCCGGCTGCGCTGCGAGTACCAGGCGGGGTCGATGCCCAGGTCGGCGAAAGTTTGCCACCAGAGGGCGGGTTGGAAACATTCGCGCCAGCCGTCGAGACGGCAGCCGCGCCGCCACGCTTCCTCCAGGACACGGGCGGTGCGGCGGTCCCCGCGCGTCAAGACCCCTTCGAGCAGGCTGCACTCGATGTCGTGCTGCTTGATCTTGACCGCCCGGTTGCGGCAGCGCTTGCGCAGGTACTGGCCGGCCCACTGCAAGTATTCGCGCGTCTGCATGCCGTTCCACTGGTAAGGCGTGTGCGGCTTGGGCACGAAGTTGGAAACCGACGCCGTCACCTCGACATAGCGGCCCTTGACTTCCTTGCCGATGGCGCTGATGGTCTCGGCCATGTCCACGATGCCGTCCAGATCGACCTGGCGCTCGCCGGGCAGACCGCACAGGAAATACAGCTTGACGCGCTGCCAGCCGTTCTGAAAAGCGGCGCGGCAGCCTTCGTACAGGTCCTCGTTCTTGATTTTCTTGCGAATCTGCTCGCGCATGTCGTCGCGGGCCACTTCCGGGGCCAGGGTCAGGCCGGCCTTGCGCACGCCCTGGAACAACCTGGGCAGCGAGCGGAGTTGATGGTTGACGCGCAGGCTCGGCAGCGAGATGTTGACGCCCAGCGGCGTGAACACCTCGTGCATGCGCTGCACCAGTTCCTCGAAATACGGGTAATCGCTGGTCGAGAGGCTGAGGAGGCTGATCTCGTTGTGGCCGGTGTTTCGGTAGCTTTCCAGGGCGGCCTGCACGATGGTCTCGACTTTCCGCACGCGCAACGGCCGTTTGATGACGGTGGACTGGCAGAAGCGGCACTGCCACGGGCAGCCGCGCATGATCTCGATGGCGATGCGGTCGTGCGGCGTCTGCACGAACGGCACCACCGGCCGGGTCGGCAGCGGAATGGCGTCGAGGTCCTGCTGGATGGTGCAGGCCAGGACGTCGCGCGGCACATCGCTGCGCGTGCGGTGCATGGCGGCGAGGGTGCCGTCGGCGTGATACTCCGGCTCGTAAAACATCGGGGCATACGCCCAGGTCGTGCCGCCGGCGATCGCGGCGATGATTTCCTGACGGGCAACCCTATCGTAGGACGGATTTCCAATCCGTCCGGCGTTCGGGGACGGATTGGAAATCCGTCCTACGTTTCTCACGCCCCCCGCTTCCCATTTTTCTTTCAGCGACATCCATTTGTCCATGAGCCACGGCAGGCTTTCCTCGCCGTCGCCGATGACGAAGAGATCGACGAAGGGAGCGAGCACCTCGGGGTTCTGAGCACCCGGCCCGCCGCAGACGACCAGCGGATCGTCCAGCGTGCGGTCCTTGCTGTAGAGCGGAATGCCGCCCAAATCGAGCATGGTCAAGACGTTGGTGTAGCACACTTCGTATTGCAGGCTGAAACCGACCAGATCAAAGTCGCGCAGGGGAGTGAAGGTTTCCAGGCTGTACAGCGGCAGGTTGTGCTGGCGGAGGAGCTTTTCGAAATCGATCCAGGGGGTGAAGGCGCGTTCGCAGGCCCACTGCGGATCGTTGTTCATAAGGGTATACAGGACCTGCAAGCCGTGATGGCTCATGCCCAGCGTGTAGGTGTCGGGAAATGCCAGGCACAGCTTGCCGCGCACCCGGCGATGGTCCTTGACGACGCTATTGAGCTCGCCGCCCAGGTATTGGGCCGGCGTCTGTACGCGCGGCGCCAGGCGGCTGACGATTTCCTTGAGCGTGCGGTTCAACATCGGCGAACTCCTCCACTTTGGCGGGCAAAGGCTTATTATGTCACAGGGAATGAGGCCTGGTCCACAATAGCATGGCAATAATAGCAAGTGTGGCCTTGTGTTATTTTCGCAAGGTCCGGGAAGACAGCCTGGCTTATGGCTTCTTTGTTTTTTTGTTTTTGATTTCCTGGCTGGGCGATTTCCAAAACCTTTCCTTCACGCGTGACCGTCAGTTTCCGCCCACACAGAAAGCAACTAAGCGGCCAGGGAAAAATCTCCCCGGGAATGGTGTAGGTTTGCCCACAAGGGCACTGGATTGGTATGGACATGTGCGTCCGTCCCGTCCAACGACCTAAAGGGGGATTGCTTCGCGTTCCATCTCCACCCGGACGACGCGAAAAGCGGCGCTTTCACTGGGCG